>NZ_JBSSAB010000020.1:0-56920 GCF_054058195.1 Thermostichus sp. OS-CIW-29 | reverse complement strand
AACAGAAAGATCAACTGGTAGTAATCCGTACTGAACATATTATACATTATTTTCAGTATAGTTGAGCTTATTATTGACTAGAGTCATGCTCTCCCCTTGAGAGAGGGGAGCTACGCAATGGGGAGTTTCACTGGGATGTTATGGTCATTTCAGGTTAAGGTGAGACGCCTGGGCTGCTGATCGCGCCAGTGGGACGGAGTCCTTGAAAAGCCCTATAGCCTGCTGCACTCAGAGTTTTAGGTGTGGGTGCAGTGCCCTAGTTTAATTGAAATGACCATACTGGCAATACAGGGATCCCTGAAAATAGACAGGATGGCGGGGAGGGCTAGTTATGATTGAGGCGGGGGCAAGCGTCTTGAGGCGGATGTTGGGCGTCTACGGCAGCTCTAAGATGGGCGTTCTGCTGCTGTTGGGGTTTTCTTCGGGTTTGCCGCTGCTGCTGATCAACACCACCTTGAATGCTTGGCTGACCCAAGCGGGCTTGACCACCATTGCCATCGGCTTGTTTAACCTGCTCAATTTGCCCTACTCCTTTAAGTTTCTGTGGTCGCCTGTTCTGGATCGATTTCTGTTGCCGGCACCGGGATCCCTGCGGGGCAGTCGGCGGCGGGGGTGGATGGCCCTGACCCAAGTGCTGTTGCTGCTCAGCATAGGGCTACTGGGTTTTCAGGATCCGACCCAAACCTGGCTGGAAGCTCTGGGATGGGAAGAGCTGGCCCAGACTTGGCCGGGAATCACGGTTTTCACCCGCCCGATCTTTCTGGTGGGGTTGCTGGTGGCTTTTTTGAGCGCCTCTCAGGACATCGCGGTGGATGCCTACCGTACCGATATCTTGGCAGAGCGGGAGATGGGGGCAGGGGTAGCCATTTTCGTATTCGGCTACCGTATCGCGCTGCTGGTCAGCAGTGGCGTGAGTTTGATCTTGGCGGACTATTTGCCCTGGTGGCAGGTGTACGGGATCATGGCACTGCTGATGTCAATCGGGGTGGTCACCTCGTTTTTGGCTCCCGAGCCGGAAAACAGCGCCCTCAAGCCTACCTCTTTGCGGTCGGCTATCCTCGAGCCGTTTCAATCTTTTTGGCGGCACCGCTTGGCCTGGGCGATCCTGCTGTTTGTGGTCTGCTTCAAGTTGCCGGATAGCTTGGCAGGGCAAATGACCCCCACATTTTTGTTGCAGACGGGGTTTAGCACCAGCGATCTGGGCATTATCCGCAGTTGGATAGGCTTGTTGGCCACCTTGGCTGGGGCTTTTGTGGGGGGGGAGTGGGTCAGCCGCATCGGCACCTACCGCTGTCTGTTCATTTTCGCAGCCTTGCAAGGGATCGGCAATTTGGGCCTGGGAGCGATTGGGTTGGTGGGGCAAAACTATCCGCTGCTGCTGGGGGCAACCATTTTCGACAACATGGCCGGGGGCATGGGCACGGCTGCTTTTCTGGCTTTTTTGATGAGCCTCTGCGACCGGCAATTTAGTGCCACTCAGTATGCTTTGCTCACCAGTGTGTTTGCCGTGGGGGGAACCTTGGCCGGGGCTGTGTCAGGCTATTTGGCGGCTGCAGTCAATTGGCCTTTGTTTTATCTGATCACGGCGATGACAGCCGCTCCGGCAATGGTGATCCTGCTGTGGCTCGGCCCCCCTTCATCGCCTGCAACCCCGGCCACAACCGCATCTGAACCGTAACTGCCCCACCGCAAATCCGGTTCTAATAGCCTTGCCTTGAACGCAACAAGGATGGCCGCCTACAGCGCAGCCCCGATTTTGGCCGCCAGATCCACCAGCCGCGCCGCATAGCCGTACTCGTTGTCATACCAGGAGAGCACCTTCACCGTGCGATCCCCTAAGGTCAGGGTGGATCCCAAATCCACAATGGAAGAGTGGGGATCCCCGACGATATCCGCCGAGACGATCTCCGGTGGAGCAATGGCCAGGATGCCGCGCAGCGGGCCTTCTGCAGCCTCGACAAAGGCTTGGTTGACGGCTTCTCTGGTGATGGGCTGCTCGGTACGCACCACAAAGTCCACAATCGAGCCGGTCAAGGTGGGCACCCGCAGCGCCAGGCCATCCATCTTCCCTCTCAGGGCGGGCAAAACCTCGGCCACTGCCGTGGCGGCCCCGGTGGTGGAAGGCACGATCGACACTGCTGCTGAGCGGCCCCGCCGGTAATCTTTGGGATCCGGGCGATCCACAATCGCCTGGGTGGCGGTATAGGCATGGCAAGTGGTGAGAAAGCCGGTCTCGATGCCGAAGCGATCCAACAAAACCTTGGCCAGCGGCGCCAAGCAATTGGTGGTGCAGGAAGCATTGGAGACGATGTGATGCCGCTCCGGGTCGTATTGGTCGTCGTTGACCCCCATCACCACCGTCAAGTCGGGGCCTTTGGCGGGAGCAGAGATGATCACCTTTTTGGCCCCGGCTTCCAGGTGTTTGGCCGCCCCCTCTCGTTTGGTGAACAAGCCGGTTGATTCCACCACCAGGTCAACCCCCAGATCTTTCCAGGGCAGTTGTGCCGGATCCCGCTCTGCCAAAACTCGGACTTTCAGGTGGTTGCCGATTTGCAGATGCCCGTCCACCGCGCTCACGGTTTGGGGAAGGCGCCCATAGGCCGAGTCGAACTGGAGCAGGTAGGCCAAGTTGTCGGGTTCGGTCAGGTCATTGACTGCCACCACCTCCAGCTCTGGAGCTGGCTGAGACAGCAGCACCCGCAGGAAGGCCCGCCCAATGCGACCAAATCCGTTAATGGCTACCCGTGTGGTCATCGCAATCCTCCGGTATCAGTTTATACGATGGATCAGGGGACGCGGCATGGGAGACGCTGCCCCCCTAGGGATAGGGTAAAAGAAGAACGGGATCCACATCGCTTTTGCACCCAAGATCTCCAGATTTGCCACTGGGACTTGCAAAAGGACTCACCCAAGAAGTTGCCGGCAGAAGGGAAAAGTAGGAATGAAGGTATTGCTGACCAACGATGACGGCATCGAGGCTGCCGGGCTGGCCAACCTCAAGTTGGCCCTCAGCGCCCTCATCCCGGAAGAACACTGTTGGATTGTGGCCCCCCACCAACCGATTTCCGGCTGCAGCCACCAGGTGACGACGGGGCGACCTTTTCGAGCCTTGGCCCGCGGCGAGCGCACCTTTGCCGTCGAGGGATCCCCTGCCGACTGTGTGCGGGTGGCCCTATTCAAGCTGGCCCCAGCGGTGGATTGGGTGCTTTCCGGTATCAACGAGGGGGGAAATCTTGGATCGGATGTGTATCTGTCGGGAACGGTGGCGGCGGTACGGGAAGCAGCGATGCGCGGGATCCCGGGAATTGCCATTTCCCAATACCGAGCAGGGGGCCAACCCATCGACTGGGAGCAAGCCCAGCGGTGGACGCGGGAAATCTTGGCGGAGCTGATGGAACAATCCCTGCCCAGGGGGGCGTTTTGGAATGTGAACCTGCCTCACTTGCCCGCCGGATCCCCTCTGCCGGAGCGGGTTTATTGTCCCCTCTGCACCCAACCCCTGCCGCTCGATTATGCGGTGGAAGCCGAGGGAAATGGGGCAGAGTCGCTGTGGTTTCGCTATCAGGGCCGCTATGCGGAGCGCGCTCGGGATCCCCAAACCGATACCGACATCTGCTTCTCCGGTCGGGTGGCCATCACCCAAGTGCAACTGGCCTCAGGCGTTTCCGCTGGGGGGGGTAGAAGCCAGGTTGCGGGCAATGGTTCTCAGCCGTTGCAGCCGTAGCGCCGTCAGGATATCGGTGGGATCCAGCTTCAGAACCTGTTCTATGGCATCTGCCAGGTGTTGAGCGGCCTCCTGTCGGGTGTAGCCGCGAAACTGAGCACGGCGCAGGGCAAATTCATCGGCATCGAAATGGGCGCTCTCCCGGTTCAGGTTTTGCCAGATCTGCCGGACGGAGAGAGCCGTAATGCCACCTGCCAACAGAGCGGAAAAGGGGTGCTGCAAAGAGAGCTCCGCCACGGTGGTGATGCCCCCCATCAAGGCCAGCGATTGGTAAAACCCCGGCTGCAACCAATTGCGGTTGCCCAGCCAGCCCACCTCCCGCAGAAACAACAGATCCCGCTGTGGCTGAGGGATCCCTTGCCAACGGCGAAAATCGATGGCGATGGTGCCCTGGGGCTGCCAAGGGGCTTTGCGGCGGGAGATGAGCAGGGCTTCACCCCCGAAGTGGGGAACGACGCTGATCAAGGGTCGGAAAGAAGCGGGGAGCAGATCCCGCAACCGTTCGGTTTCTTCTTTTTCAAAGGATTTGAAATCTGGGCGGCTGTTCATGGCCTCACCTGTTAGGGGCATTGAGGCGGGGAGCCCGCCTGAACACGGGCGCTGTTCCGGCCCCCGACACCACAGCCCTGTGTAGAACCAATGCGAGGTTAGTCTATCGCATCTCCAGGCTGGCCGTGGAACTCTGGCCGTGGAACTCTATAGGTGGAACCCTGTAGGTTTCAAAGATCCCAATCCTAGGTTGCGTAGACTGGGAAGGCGAGCCTACCCGTCTTACCTACTCGTCTTAAATCCGAGACCATGACCTTCCCAGCTCAGCCAGAACCCCAAGTGCTCCGTACTGCTGACGGGAATGAGCAGAGTATCAACAGCCCCCTTTACACCTACGCCTTCTTCCCGCAGCCAGCTCCAGAACTTTTGCCCTTCATCCGGCAAACCGAGGGGATCCATCGGTCGGTGCAGGTGTTCTCCCCGACAGGCAGCCGAATTGCCGCTGCTGTGGAGCCGATGCCGGATCCGGAGTCGCTGCAAGTCTCGGATGAGGTGTTGGTGCGCTCTGCCCTGCGCCACGACCAGGTGATCTGCCGACTGTTCGCCCAGATGCCGGTGCTGCCCCTGCGCTTCGGCACCTGCTTCCTCTCAGCAGAAAAGCTGGGATCCCATCTGCTGTCCCGGCAGACGGAGTACGAACAAGCCCTCGCAGCCATTGGGGGGCGGGCCGAGTACTGTCTCAAAGGAAGGGTTCAACCTCAGCCCCAACCGGAGCCACAGCCCTCCCTAAGCGGGACGGCCTATCTGTTGGCCCGCAAGCAAGCCTATCTCCAGCAACGACAGGCCCAAGAGCAGCAAGAGCAGGAGCAGCAAGCCCTACAGCAGCTTTGGCCTTCCACCTGGCCTGTGCAAAGGGGGGATCCCCAGCCAGGAGAAGCCTTGCGGCTTTACTTTTTGCTCACCCCTGCCGAGTGGGAAGCCGCCGCTCAGCTCACCCAAACCTGGCTGGATCAGCACCCCCATTGGCAACTGGATTGGAGCGCCCCTTTGCCCCCCTATCACTTTGTCCGTGCCTTGCGGGATTCTCTGGCGGACAAGTGTATAGATCCCAACTAAGGACGCCGTCCCGCTAGCGCGAACAAAGTGCTCTGCATGCGGATCATGGTCGCGTTAGCAGAGCGTGGATCCAAGCGTGATAATGGTGAGGGGATCCCGTCCGCTTCCTGTTTGCATTGGCGAGGCGGAGCCCTCACAGGGCAAAGGACTCCGTCCCGCTAACGGGAACAGCAGGCAAAAGGAAGAGTTGTGGTCTAAAGCGCTATGCGCCGCTACCGCGAACGAGTTGGGCTATTGGGGCTGGGCACGGTTGGCACGGGTGTTGTGCAAATTCTGCAGCAACCCCGGCATCCTCTCTTGCAGTCAGTTGAGATTGCGGCGGTGGGGGTGCGCTCTTTGGATAAGCCGCGGCAAGTGCGGATCCCACCTGAGCGCCTGACCACCAATCTGGAGCAAATCGTGTCGGATCCGGAAATCGACGTGGTCATCGAGCTGATGGGGGGCTTGGAGCCGGCCCGCACCTTGATCTTAAAAGCCCTTGACCACGGCAAACCGGTGATCACAGCCAACAAAGCGGTGATCGCCCGCCACGGGGAGGAGATCTTTCAGGCGGCAGCCCAAGCCAAAGTCTCGGTGCTCTTGGAAGCGGCAGTCGGGGGCGGGATCCCGATTCTGCAGCCCTTGCAACAGTCCCTGCAGGCCAGCCACATCCAGGCGGTCTGGGGCATTGTGAACGGCACCACCAACTTCATCCTCAGCCAGATGACCCAGGCGGCCAGCTCGTTTGAGGAAGCCCTGGCCCTGGCCCAGGCCCACGGCTACGCCGAGGCGGATCCCAGCGCCGATGTGGAAGGGTGGGATGCCGCCGACAAGATCGCCATTTTGGCCAGCCTTGCTTTCGGGGTGTCTGTGAAGCGGGAAGCCATCCCCTGCGAAGGGATCCGCGGCATCAGCCCCACCGACATTCGCTATGCCCGCGAGTGGGGCTACACCTTCAAGCTCTTGGCCATCGCCCAAAGGGCCAACTCTGGCGGGGAGGCAGCGAAGATGGCTTTGGATATCCGGGTTCACCCCACCCTTCTGCCCTCTACCCACCCCTTGGCCAACATCAACGGTGTGGACAATGCCGTCCTGGTGCAGGGGGATCCCTTGGGGCAGGTGGTGCTGTCGGGGCCGGGGGCGGGGCGGGGGCCGACTGCCAGTGCCGTTGTTGGCGATCTGCTGACCCTGATTGCCCACCGGCAAACGGGGGCTGATGCCCCCAATCCGCTGTGGGGATTCTCCTGCTTCCCCGCTGCCGCCTCTTTGATCCCTCTCTCGGAATTGGAGTCGGAGTTTTACGTGCGGGTGTTGGCTCAGGATCAGCCGGGGGTAATGGGGGCGATTGGCACCTGCTTCGGTCGCCACCGGGTTAGCCTGGAGAGCATTACCCAAAAGGAATGTCACCAAGAGCAGGCGGAGATCGTCATCCTCACCCACACCGTCCGCGAGGCCGATTGCCGACAGGCGCTGGCCGAGATCCAACAACTGCCCCAGGTGGCCGGGATCCCCAGCCTATTTCGGGTGCTGCGCTAGCTGCTATAGATCCAAAATGCTCCGCACCGCTGACGCGAACGCGCTGGTGGGACGGGGAGCGGCTCAGAGCATAATTGTTTGACTCTTGAGGATTGAAAACCCCGTTGGAACCCAAAAGATGAACTCTTCTGTTGAGCACTTTAGCGGGACGCAGTCCTTGCAGGCCGAGGTGGTGGTGGTGGGGGCGGGCATCAGCGGCCTAACGTTGGCCTTGCGATTACAACAGGGCTTATCCCCCAAGGATGAATCCACCCAGCCGCTGCTCCTGGCCGAGGCCAGCTCCCGCGTGGGGGGCTGTATCTCCACCCAATCCAAAGACAGCTATCGCTGGGAAGAGGGCCCCAACAGCTTTACCCCCGTCCCCGCCCTGCTTAACCTCATTGCCGAGGTGGGCTTGGCGGAGCACCTGGTGCTGGCCGATGCCAAGCTGCCCCGCTACATCTACTGGGAAAAAGAGCTGCTGCCGGTGCCCCTGAGCCCTTCTGCAGCCATTGGCTCGCGGCTGTTGAGCGTGGGCGGCAAGTTGCGGGCCTTACGTGGGTTGTTGGGGTTTGTCGCGCCGCCGCCAGGCGGAGAGGAAACGGTGCGGCAATTCTTCCGGCGGCAACTGGGATCCGAGGTGGTGGAACGGCTGGTCGAACCTTTCACCTCAGGGGTGTATGCCGGGGATCCGGATCAGCTCAGCGCCTTGGCAGCCTTCCCCCGCATTGCCGGCTTGGAAGAACGCTACGGCAGCCTCTTTGCCGGTGCTGTGCAGGCTTTGCGCAGCCGTTATCGCTACGCGACGCTCCCGCGAACCCGTCACCAGGACAGCGCCAACTCCCCCATCCAGCCTCCTCCCAAGCGGGGCCAACTGGGTAACCTGCGGCAGGGGTTGCAGCAGCTACCTGAGGCGATTGCCCAGAAACTGGGCAGTGCGCTGCGGCTGGGCTGGCGGGCTGTGCATCTCAAGCGGGATGAGACGGGCTACCGGGTGGGCTTCGTCATACACGACAGCGGCGCGGAGCACACGGCCCCAGAAGAAATCCACTGGGTGGCGGCTCAACAGGTGGTGCTCACCCTCCCTGCCTACGCTGCTGCCACCCTCCTGCAGGATCTCAACCCCCAGGCCAGCCGGCTGCTGAGGGAAATCCCCTACCCGCCTGTGGCGGTGGTGGCTTTGGCCTATCCAGAAGAAGCCCTCCCCCAACCGCTGCGAGGGTTTGGCCATCTGATCCCTCGCTCTCAGGGCCTGCGCACCCTGGGCACCATCTGGGCCTCCTCCCTCTTCCCAGAGCGGGCTCCTCAGGGCTATCACTGCCTGGTCAGCTTCATTGGGGGGGCCACCGACGCGGCTTTTGCCCGCCAGAAAGGGATCCCGCCCATTACGGCGCTCTCCCCTGACGAGCGGGCCCAAATTGTGCATGCAGAACTCAGCCAGATCCTGCTCACCCGCCCTGTCGAACCCATCCGACTGGGAGAGCGCCTGTGGCCCCAGGCTATCCCGCAATATACGCTTGGCCACCGGCAGCGGATTGCCCAATTGCAGGCCAGCCTGGCCGACCAAACCCCAGGGGTGTGGGTGTGTGCCAACTACCTGGATGGCGTGGCCTTGGGAGATTGTGTGCGGCGGGCCGAGGCCCTAGCCCAGCAGATCCTGTCCGTCCGGCGTTAGCGGTGCGGTTCCCGTTCGCGTGTAGCAGCATAGAGTGCTGTAGACATAGCAGCATGAGCCATCCCTACACCAGCCTCCTGCTCATCCCCACCGGCATTGGTGCCCGCATCGGTGGTTTTGCCGGGGATGCCCTGCCTGTTGCCCGCACCCTGGCAGCAGCCGCAGAGCGGGTCATCACCCATCCCAACGTGTTAAACGGAGCCAGTTTGTTTTGGCCGATGGGGAACGTGTTGTACGTGGAAGGGTACGGCCTGGATCAGTTCTGTGCGGGAGTGTGGAATTTGCGGCCAGTGCGCCAAAACTGTGTTGGGGTGGTGCTGGATGCCGGGATCCCCCCCGATCTGCAACAACGCCACCTGCAGGTGATGCAGGCTGCTCAGGCCACCTTGGGGCTCAACATTGGCCCCTGGCGCTTGACCCGCCAACCCTTGGGCGTTTCCGTCGGCTTCTCCCCCTCAGGAGCCAGCCAGGGATCCCTAGCCCGGCCCGATGCTCTCTTGGAGACTGCCCAGGAGCTGGTTCGCCTGGGGGCAGAGGCCATTGCCGTGGTGGCCCGCTTTCCGGATGACTTGGACTTCAGCCAGTACGAGCAGGGAAGGGGGGTGGATCCCCTGGCCGGCGTCGAAGCCCTGATCAGCCACCTGGTGGTGCGGGAGTTGCGGATCCCTTGTGCCCATGCCCCCGCTTTCTACCCTGAGACTTTCCCCAAGCCGGTTCACCCCCGCGCTGCTGCTGAAGAGGTGGGGTTTACCTTCTTGCCTTCGGTTTTGGTGGGCCTCAGCTACGCTCCCCAATTTGTCAAGAGCGGGGATCCCGCCCAACCGGGCGACCTGACAGCAGAGCAGGTGGACAGCGTCATTGCCCCGGCCACTGCCTTTGGGGGGCCTGGCTTGCTGCACCTGGCCAGCCGTTATTGCGGCGCAACGCTGTCGCGACCCCACCACAATGCTCCGCCGCTGACGCGAACGGACGGAGTCCTTGCCCGTCCTCCGCTTTTCATTGCCGTCGAGGAAAACACCACCGTGATGCAGGTGCATCCCCGCCAGTTGGGGATCCCTCATGTATCGGTAACCTCCTATCTAGAGGCGATTGGAGTGGTGGTGGCCCATCGAGCAGGAGTGGCCTGGTCGTCGCTACGGCTCTCCCCCTCCCCCCCGGAAAAGCTGGGATCCCACACTTGCGCCGTTCGCGGTCGCGGTGCGGAGCACTTGAGCGGGACGGAGTCCCAGTAGGCTACCGGTCGCGTTAGCGGGACGGAGTCCATGAGCAGATGGGAGCCGGCAGGGGATCCGCCGGGTTTAGGCCGGCAAACCACTCCGACAGGGCGGCCGGCAAGCAGAGGCCGGGGTTTCCCTCGATGTGCAGCCGCTCCAGTCGGGGCAGTTCTGCCAAAAAGGTCGGCAGTTCTCCCGTGAATTGGTTACGTGCCAGGCGCAGATCCCGTAACTGATTCAGCTGAGCCAGCTCGGGGGGCAGGGATCCGCTGAGGCGATTGTCCGACAGGTAGAGGTTTTCCAGGTGGCGCAGTTGCCCCAGTTGGGGGGGAATAGGCCCAGAGAGCTGATTGCGATCCAAAAACAGGCCCTTGAGGGAGCTCATCTGGCCCAGTTGGCCGGGAAGGGTGCCGCTGAGGCGGTTGTTTTGCAGGATGAGGTTTTCCAGGTGGCGCAGTTGCCCCAGCTGGGGGGGAATAGGCCCAGAGAGCTGGTTGTGATCCAAAAACAGGCCGCGCAGGTTGCGCAGCTGCCCCAGCTCGGATGGGATGGAGCCGGAGAATTCGTTGTAGTCGAGAAACAGGTTTTCCAACTGGCTGAGTTGCCCCAGCTCGGGCGGAATGGGGCCGGAAAGTTGGTTGTGGCTGAGGGACAAGGCTCGCAACCGGCGAAATTGGCCTATTTCGGGCGGCAAGGAGCCGCTCAACCCCTGGCGATCCAACACCAGTTGGACAAGACACTGATCCGAATCAAAAAGGGCCACCTCCTCTACCTTCACCTCCGGACGGCCCAGAGCTGCCAAGATCTGCCGCAGCAAGAGGGGATCCCGACAAAGGGGAGCAGACCAGGCCCCCATCCCCCAGCTCAGCCAAACCCAGATCGCCAACAGGCCCACCGCCCACCTCTCGTGCCGAGCCATTCCCCTCTGCTGCTTCATCCCTGCTCTCCAAAGGATCTTTGCCAAGGTAGCATCCTACTCCGTCCCGCCTCCGCCGGGGTTGTTGCTATGGGCAGGGGAACCGCGACGTAGAAGAGTTCTGGCCCGGAACCGGCTAAGGACTCCGTCCCGCTAGCGCGAACAGCTACACTGAAAAGCCGATGACCTCCTCTTCGGCAAACCTCCATGGCCAGGATCAACGACCACTTCCTCAAGCTCAAGACCGGCTATCTCTTTCCCGAGATCGCCCGGCGGGTGCAGGCTTTTGCCACCGCCCATCCCGAAGCTCAAATTATCAAAATGGGCATTGGCGATGTCACCGAGCCGCTGCCGGAAGCCTGTCGAACGGCCATGATCCGGGCGGTGGAGGAAATGGGGGAACGGGCCACCTTTCGCGGCTATGGGCCAGAGCAGGGCTACGAGTGGCTGCGCCAGGCCATTGCCCGGCACGACTTCCAGGCCCGCAACTGCGATATCGACGCTTCCGAGATCTTCGTCTCCGATGGCTCCAAGTGCGATTGCGGCAACATCCTGGATATCCTCGGCCACGACAACACCATCGCCATCACGGATCCTGTCTATCCGGTTTATGTGGACACCAACGTGATGGCGGGCCATACGGGGCCGGCCAACGAACGCGGCGAATACGAGGGCCTGGTCTATCTGCCCATCACTGCCGAAAATCACTTCACCGCCAGCCTGCCCAGCCAAAAGGTGGATGTGATCTACCTCTGCTTCCCCAATAACCCCACAGGCGCAGTGGCCACACGGGAGCATCTGCAAAACTGGGTGGACTATGCCCGTGCCCACGGCTCCCTGATCCTGTTCGATGCCGCCTACGAAGCCTATATCACCGAGCCCGGGATCCCCCACTCCATTTACGAGATTCCAGGGGCGCGGGAATGTGCCATCGAGTTCCGCTCCTTTTCCAAAACCGCTGGGTTTACCGGCACCCGCTGTGCCTTTACGGTGGTGCCCAAGTCTTTGCGGGGGCAAGCTGCCGATGGATCCTGGGTGGATCTGTGGAGCTTGTGGTATCGCCGTCAATCCACCAAGTTCAACGGGGTGTCCTACATTGTGCAGCGGGGGGCGGAGGCGGTCTATTCCGAAGCGGGGCAAGCGCAGGTGCAAGGTCTGGTGCAGTTTTACCTGGAAAATGCCCGCATCATTCGCCAGCAGTTGGCCGAAGTGGGGATCCAAGTCTATGGCGGCGTGAATGCCCCCTACGTCTGGGTGAAAACACCCGATGGGCTGAGCAGTTGGGAGTTTTTTGACAAGCTGCTGCACACCTGCCATGTGGTGGGTACCCCTGGCTCTGGCTTCGGCAGCGCCGGAGAGGGCTATCTGCGCCTGTCCGCTTTCAACAGCCGCGCCAACGTGGAAGAGGCAATGCGCCGCATTGGCAGCGTGTTTGCGGGGGCTGGAGCCGTTGGTTAATTGAGTCTTGACCCAGAGGGCGAGGATTCTTTCAAGCGCTCCCCGCCGCCAGAGGCGAACAGCTTGGGCCCGACAGGAAAGATGACGAACCAGTCGGCGATACCGCCGCGAACCCTTTTGCCTGCAACGCAGCAACTGGGCCAGCTTCCCCTTCGGCTTTCCGGGTACTGCCGCTTCGACTGTAGCTCCTGACCGTTAGCGATGAAGATATCCATACCCTCATGGGCAGTGGCCAGGTGAACTTTGCCCAAATCCACCCCATTTCCACCAGAACGGGTGTGTTCTGGGGCCAAGGTATCACCCTTTCCCATTGGGCAGATAGAGTTCGCAGCAGCCCAGCAAAAAGCTGCCCTGATCGCGTCAGCAGGTCGTATCTTGGTCGGCCAGTTCTGGCGAAAGCCTTTCACAAAGCAGGCCGTAGGTCTTTTGCCTGGATCCCTAGACCAGCAGCGGGGCTTTGCGCCAAGCCTTGGGCTGCTGGAACCGGTGCAGATCTCGGATCAGCCGCACCCAGCCGTCAGACATGGACTCCACCAAAACTTTGCCTTTCTCCGGCGTGGCGGCGGTGGCATCGCCCAAAACTCCGCTCTGGGTGAGATCGCGAGTTGCCCAAGCGAAAGGGATCCGCCCTTCCATGCTGAGCAGGCTGTTTTCCGGCAGATCGTGGGGATATTCGCAGACCAATCGGTCGGTTCGCACCGTGTCCGGCAAAAGGTGCATCAGCATACTGGTCTCCCCATCGCCGGCGTGAATGCCCAATTCCCGTTCTTTCTCGGTAAACAGCTCTCGTCCTTCGTGGGGAACGCGCCAGACCGACACCGGAAACAGCATGAAATCTTCATACTTCTGGTGCAGATCGCGGGCAACAATCTCCAGGACCTGTGGCTGGCCACCGTGGGAATTGAGGAACACCAGCTTGCGAAACCCAGCTCGGTAGATGCTCTCTGCCACTTCCGTCAGCACCGCCATCAGGGTTTGGGCCGAGAGGGTAATGGTGCCGGGGAAATGCCAATGCTCGTTGGCTTTGCCGTAGCATTGGGTGGGCAAAACATAGGCCGGGATCTCAGGCTCCAGCTTCTCCATGGCGCGCCCAATGATCGCCGTGCCGATGCAGGCATCCACCACCAGGGGCAGGTGGGGCCCGTGTTGCTCGATTGAGGCAACCGGCTGAATGATCACCACGTTCTCTTTGTCGGGCATGGCCTGGATCTCCGTCCAGGTCAGGTAGGGGAAAAAGCGGTGGGGCGGGACAAAAGTGTGCATCATGGCGGGATCCGTTCAAGTTTGATCAGAAAGCTACCTAGCACCATGCCACAAAATCGGGTTCACGAAATGCCCGCAAAGACGGGATCCCCGGCCAACCCGCCTGCCAAAGAAACGTAAGAAAGCCATCGATTAGGATAAGTACAGTCTGTACAGTTTCCGGTCAACGATTGCATGACCCTGTTGCCTTGTTTGCCCGCCCAGTGTGACTCTGTTGAGGGCCTGCGTCTGCTGGGGCGCCCTTTGCCCGCCTCGGCGGAAGTGGGCAGCGCTCCCCCTCCCTCACCCCGTCCCATTCTCGCCCTGCCAGGGTCGCAGGCCACCCTCTATGTGGAGCTGATTCAGGTTTCTCGCCACAGTCTTGAGGCAGGCTCTGACACCCCGCCGCTGCTCTGGGTGCGGCCTCTCCTGCTCAGGCAGGGATCCCAAGTCTTCAACCTGCGGGCCACCTCGGATTTGCTCTGGCCTGCTGCCGGCTTTGTTCCGGCCTATGCGGAGGAGGTATTGCCCCTTCTGGAACAGGCAAGGGATCCCGCTCCCCACGAGCTCCCTGCCCGACAGCAGTTGCAGGCATTTCTGCGGCAAGTCTGGCGAGGCTAGGCTGCCCCGGAATGGCCAAGGGAGGCGGCCAACCTTTGCAAAGCCGATGCCAACATTGCTAGAGCCGCGTCAATTTCTGCCGGGGTGACGATCAAGGGGGGCACAAAGCGCACCACCTGGGATCCTGCCGGCACCAACAACAGCCCGCAGTCCATGGCTGCCTTGACCACTTCAGCCGCCGGGATGCGCACCACCAAGCCCTGAATCAGGCCCCAGCCCCGCACTTGCTCAACGAGCTGCGGAAACTGCTCCGCCAAGCGGGACAGCCCCTGACGCAGATACACCCCTGTCTGCTGGGCATTCCAAACCAAACTCTCCGACATTAGCGTGCGGCAAACCGCCAGGCCCACCGCACAAGCCAAGGGGTTGCCCCCAAAGGTGCTGGCGTGATCCCCCGGCTGAAACACGGCGCAAAAGTCTTTCGCCAACAAGGCCCCGATGGGGATCCCACCGGCCAGACCCTTGGCCAAGGTGAACACATCCGGCTCCACCCCCAGGTTACAGTGGCCCCACAGCATGCCAGTACGGCCCATGCCCACCTGCACCTCATCCAAAATCAGCAGAATGCCCCGCTCGCTGCAGATCCGGCGCAACCATTGAAAATAGGCGGGATCCCCCGGCACAACCCCCCCTTCCCCCTGCAACGGTTCCAACAGCACGGCACACACCCGCTCGCCCCAGCGCTCCAACACCGCTGCTGTGCCCTCGATGTCGTTGTAGGGAACGTAATCAAAGCCGGGCACCAGAGGGGCAAAGTCTTTTTGGTATTTGGGCTGGCCGGTGGCGGTAACGGTGGCCAGGGTGCGGCCATGGAAGCTGGCATGGGCGGTGAGGATCATCGGATCTTGGATCCCGCGCACCGTGTGGGCATACTTGCGAGCCAGCTTAATGGCTCCCTCATTGGCTTCCGCCCCTGAGTTGCAGAAAAACACCTTGTCGGCACAGGAGTGCTGGGTCAGCCATTGAGCCAGTTGTGCCTGCGGCTGGTTGTAGTAAAGGTTGGAAACATGGTGCAACTGTTGTGCCTGCTCGGTGAGCGCCTGAATCCACAGCGGGTGGGCATGCCCCAGGGTACAGGTGGCAATGCCGGCCACAAAGTCCAGGTACTCGCGCCCCTGCTCATCCCAAACCCGACACCCCTGCCCGCGCACCAAGGTCAGGGGATAGCGCCCATAGGTGGCCATCACATGCTCGGCAAACAGCTCGGCAGTTGTCGGGGATCCCGAGGGGGCACTGGCAAGAGGCGAAGTTAGAGGAGACATGGCCGGTAAAAGATTGCTGTCGTGTTGGCGGCGCGGAGCGCTTTGGGGCTGGCGCAAGCCGTGTTTCGAGTGTACCACCCTGCTTTGGAGATGATATTCTGGCGGGGCCAAAGATTCAGGGATCCACAGCAAACAGACAGAAGCAAACAGACAGATGTCGCGGCGGGGGGTAACGGTCTGGTTTACGGGATTGAGCGGGGCGGGCAAAACCACCCTGAGCTGCGGCGTGGCCCAGCAGTTGCGCGCTTGGGGGCTGCCGGTGGAAGTGCTCGATGGGGACCTGGTGCGGCAACATCTCACCAAGGGTCTGGGCTTCAGCAAAGTGGATCGGGAGGAGAACATTCGCCGCATCGGCTTTGTGGCGGAGATGCTGACTCGGCACGGGGTGATTGTGCTGGTGTCGGCCATTTCCCCCTATCGGGCAGCACGGCAGGAGGTACGGCGATATATTGGCAGCTTCATCGAGGTCTTTGTGGATGCCCCTTTGGAGGTGTGCGAACGCCGGGATGTGAAGGGCCTCTATCGAAAGGCGCGGGCAGGCTTAATCCAGCACTTTACCGGTATTGACGATCCCTACGAGCCGCCGGAACAGCCGGAGGTGGTGTGCAAAACTGCCGAGCAAAGCATCCCCGAATGTATTGACCTGGTGATACAAAGCCTAAAAAGCAGAGGTTATGTCTAACAGGCCCCCTGCTCTTACGTTGCCCGTAGAGGGTGGGCTTCCCCCCGGAGTAGCTGCAAAGAACCTAGAATTAAGAAAGGCTTACAAGCAACTCCTATGGCTTCGACATCGGCATCGGCCACTCCCATTTCGGCGCAGTGGATCTGGCGGGGGCAGTCAGTTCATTACGTCAAACAGGGTGAGCAGGGGCAGCCTCTGCTTCTGGTGCACGGCTTTGGAGCCTCCACCGACCACTGGCGCAAGAACATTCCCGAATTGGCTCAACACTACCAGGTGTACGCCATCGATTTGCTGGGTTTCGGTCGCTCCGCCAAGCCCAACTGGGACTACCGCACCGAAATCTGGCGGGATCAGCTGCGGGACTTTTGCCAACAGGTAATCCGTCGGCCTGTGGTGGGGATCGGCAACTCCCTGGGCGGCTATGTGGTGCTCAGTTTTGCGGCGGAGTGGCCGGAGTGGGTGCGGGGCGTGGTGCTTTTGAATGGGGCAGGTGGGTTTTCCACCCTCAAGGGATCCCCGACCGGATGGCGGCAATGGATAGGCGGATTGGTGGGCTGGGGCCTGCGCCAGCGCCTGGTGTCTTACCTGCTGTTTCAGTATTTGCGGCAGCCGCACGTGATCCGAGCCAAGCTGAAGCAGGTTTACTACGACCCGGCAGCCGTGACCGATCAGCTGGTCGAGGCCATCCATCGCCCCACCCAGGATCCGGGGGCTGCCGATGTGTTTGTGGCCTTGATGCGAGGTGGGCAGAAGGGACGGTATGTAGATGAGCTGCTGTGCAGCTTGGTGCGCCCGCTGTTGTTGATCTGGGGAGAACGGGATCCCTGGATGCGGGCTCGGGAACGCTCTAAGCTGTACCGGGCCCACTACCCTCAAGCAGTGGAATACTTCCTGGAGGCTGGCCACTGCCCCCACGATGAGCGCCCCGAAGAGGTCAATGCCCTGATTCACCGGTGGATTGAGACCGGGATCCCAGCCACCACTTCTCCCCCCATTTCCAAAGCTGCCCCTGTATCGGAAGTCCATCCCTAGGCGGCCCGTCTAGCTTGGGCTATCCAACAATTCCTCCTGGGGATCCCCTTCTAGGCCGATGGTGTACTTAGACCATTCTCGATGGGAACCACTGCCGACGGCTTTGGAGATTTCAAAGTAAAGAGTGCTGTGGGGACGGCGGGGTTGGCGCAGCAGGGGCATACCGGCTTCGCGGGGGGTGCGGTTCCCTTTTTTCACGTTGCAACGCACACAGGCACTGACCACATTTTCCCATGTATCCCCGCCGCCACGAGACCGAGGGATCACGTGATCCAGGGTGAGATCTTCGCCGAAGCAGCCGCAGTACTGACAACGATGCCCATCCCGGTAGAGGACGTTGCGGCGCGTAAGTGGGATCTCCTTGTGGGGAACGTGGACATAGTGGCGCAGACGAATGACAGTGGGCAAGGGAATGTTGCCGTACACCACTCGGCCATTGTGCTCGATTTGCTCGGCCTTGCCCTTAAGCAAAAGAACGACTGCCCTGCGCCAACTGGTGATGTTGAGCGGCTCGTAGGAGGCATTCAAAACCAAAACCTTGCCCATAGTGCCGCGCACCGCTGACGGGATCCCCAACCTAAGCCGGAAGGCGCCAGCCCCCTGAAGTTATGCAAAATGTTAACACAGCTTTAGATTCAAGCAGTAGGAGTTCTGTGCTCCAGGAGATATTCCCGGCTGCTGCAAAACGCTACTCTGGAGAAGAGCTGTTGGCAAGGGCGTGTTCAATCCTAGGGCATTACGTGGGGTTTCCCGAATAGGCTGAACTTTATTGAGGTGATGAAGCCGGAACTGAAATCTTCAACTCAACAGCAGGATCTGCCCCAAAAGAGAAATCCAGGCGAGGGATCCCGCTGGCTGATGGGTCTAGCCATCCTGCTGCTCTGTCTGGGATCCCCCAACCGCTGGCTGCACTGGTTTCCGGGAGCGCTGCTGGGCCTAGCCCTGCTGTTTGGCCTGTGCGAGCAACGGCAAGGGTGGGCGCGGTGGCGTTTGGCCTATGGCCTCTGGTTTTGGGTTTGCCTGTATGCCTTCTGGGTGGATCCCTTCTCGGTTGAGGTGTTGAGCGCCTGGGAGATCCTAGGGGGCGTGGTGGTGGCTCCCCTGATCCCCCTCTTTTTCACCACCGCTACGCTCCTCAGTTTGGAGCTGAGCCGCCCCCTGCCGGCTTGGGCACGTCCGCTGGGCTTGGCCACGGTCTGGACAGGCTTGGATGGGCTGTTGGGCTTGCTCTGGTGGCCCATCCCTTTCCACTGGGGATCCCTGTTGTTCGACTGGCCCCTCGGGATCCAAGTAGCCGATGTTACGGGGATCTGGGGGGTTACCTTTTTTGCCGTGTTCGTCAATGGGGTTCTTTGGCAGATGGCCAGGCAGATTTCTAGCCGGTGGCAGGCGGCTGGGGGATCCCTGAGAAACGTTTTGGGTGAGATGCTCAGGAACAGGGATTTCTGGGGTACGCTCGCCTGCGGCCTGGGGTTGACGGGGCTGGTCTTGGCCTATGGAAGCGCACGCCTGGCCTACTTCGATGCCTTGGCCGTCGAAAACAGGGATCCTGACTTTCGGGTGGCGGCGGTGCAGCAGGTGGCTTGGCTGGAAGCCGATCGCAGTTGGAACTACCGCCTGGAGCGCTACCGGGAGCTGCATCAGCTTTCTGCCCAGGGGGTGGCTGCTGGGGCACAGTTGGTGGTTTGGCCGGAGGGGGCGCTGCGGGCACGGCTGCTGAATACTGGCCTGGAACCCTACGTGATCGAGCCAATGCAAGCGATTCTGCCGCCGGAAGGCGCTTTGATTACGGGGGCAACAGAGCCGGATCCCCGCACAGCCCATTTGCCGGAGCCAGAGCAGCGATTTTTTAACACGGCCCTGTTGTTTGACGCCCGGGGCAACTTGCTGGATGGGTTTGGCAAGCAGTGGATCTTTCCCTATTTCGAGTCGGGGCGCTACGTGCCTTCACCCGATGGCTATCGGCCTCTGGACGGAGGGGAGCTTTTCGGGCCTTTGGGGGTGATGATCTGCTTGGAGAGCGTCTTGCCTGCGCCCAGCCGAACTTTAACCCGTCGCGGCGCCGAGTCTTTGATCGTGATTTCGGATGATAGCTGGTTTGGTAATAGCCACTGGCCGATGTTGCATGGCCAGCTCTCGGTTTTCCGGGCTGTGGAAAATCGGCGGGGCGTGGTGTTTGTCAATAACACAGGCGGCAATCTGGTGGTGGATCCCTCAGGTCGGCTCCAGCAGGTTGGCCCCATCTTTCAGCGGGGGGTGATTACGGGAGAAGTGAAGCGGCGTTCTGAGACAACTTTCTACAATCGCGCGGGGGATTGGCTGGCGTGGCTGACGTTGGGGCTATCTTTGGGGCTATGGCGCTGGGGATCCCGAGCAAGGCAAGGATGAGTTAGAATCGATAGGCCCACCGGTGGGTCTGCGGATTCTCCTATCCAGTCCTCACTTCAAAGCCCTGCTGATGTAGCTCAGTTGGTAGAGCAGCTCACTCGTAATGAGCAGGTCGTCGGTTCGAGTCCGATCATCAGCTTTCTGGAGTTGAACACCTCAGAGTCCCTTTGGGAGAAGAGTTGGGGGTGGTCGCGGAAGCGGCGCGGAGCGTTTGGGCAGCAGCGATCATTCTTTCGAATTGCAGTGAAACCTTGGAACGGCTACAGTTGTGGAGGGCACCAGAAAAGATTTCGGGTAGAGACCCCCAAAGAATGGAGAATATCTCTCATTACCCCTGTGCAGTACTTCCAATGCTCAGGATCTGCACACATGCGGTCGGGATTTAACTCCATCTCATAATGGATAACATTGGGGATCCCGGCAAACTCATCAGAAGACTGAGGAGAAACAATCAGCAGCAGAAAAGGCTTGCCCCTGCGCTTAGCCGCCAGCTTATCCATTAAGTCAACAACGGCCTCTCGCCGGCAACCCCCTGTGCGCACAAACAAGACTTTATCGGCTTTTTCCAAAACATACATAAAACGCTTGGCGCGAGCAGCGTAGCGAGTTCGCATTCGCTCATGGATGGGGTGCATATTCTGAAGTGGATCCTCCCCCTCTTCCACCTCATGGCCAAAGGAGAGGCCCGTCCACTTGCTGTGGTAAATTCGCCGATCTTCAGGACTGTAGTGCAAATATTGCGGATCCCACATGCCCTGAAACTCGTTGTGGATCATATCGGCCACATCAGCCAAATTGCTGGTGCGTGTCAAATCAAAAGGAAAGGCAGGCCCGTCATATTCCAACTTGTAGAGCAGCATTCGCACCGCGCAGCGATCCCCTAACGGTACAATGGCAAAGCGATGAATATCCGATAATTTGCAGGTGTATTCCAGCAGCATGACCGATCCAGGAGCAGCCTTTACCCGACTTTCGAGGCCACCTTCCCCGATCATCAGGGTTCGGAAGAGAGCTTCGCGGTGGCTCGGATCTTCATAAACACCCGCTGGCATGGCTTTGAGAGCGGCCCGCACTTCCTTCCACATGGGGTGGATGTTGTACTCGTGACTGCTCTGGTTGATCACGCACAGGCGAGGCATGGGATCAGAAGAGCCTTCTGAGGATCCACTGAGCTTGAGAAGGATCAACGATCCATCCTCGAAGATCGTTTCTACTGATTCCGAGGAAAAGAACTGGGCTACTGGGGAGAAGACAAGATCGGCATCCGCAGGAATGGAGAGGGTGGTTTGCACCGAACCATCTTCTTGTACGGAAAGGGAATATAAGGTAGCATCCCCTAGCCTTTCATCGCTTTTGCCAATATACAGACCCGGCTGTAGACCTGCTTTTTGGAAAGCGGCTTGCAAAGGTTGCCAAGTGGGCGTGATGGTATAAGGGTAGGGAGTTATATTCACGATGCGAAATTGGTTTTTGCCTGTTTCTGCAGTCACCCAAAAACCATGCTCATCTGCAAAAACGACCCGTTCTCCAACGGGTTGAGCAAGCTTTCTACGAGCTGAACTAACTTGGCCGGGATCCAAAAGAGAGAGATCGATGGCCTCAAACATGACCTGATGACCCTTGGAATTGGGGTGAGCTGGGTCAAAAGCAAGGTCTGGTTTCCAGCGGCTCTGTCCATCTTCCAAATGAGGCAGCCAATTGAACACAGGGCATCCCCAGCTGAGCATTCTTTGCTGAGTTTCTTGCAAAAGAAGATGCTGTTCTGGGCCGTAGTTTGCATGGGGATAAACCCCTCCCAGAACTGGCAAGGCTCCAATGTCTTGAATTCGCTGAATTAGCCGCTGCAGGCCGTTTTCAAACCGTCTCTGCAGGGCGCGGCGATGCTGGGGCAAGGCCGATGCCAAGCCTTCATTTCCCAAAGACAAAGCAACAATAACGACATCGGGATGTTCAGGGATCACCGCCTGCTCAAACCGCAACAGAGTTCGGCTGACATTGGCCCCCAATTGGGAGAGATTTCGCACTTGATGGCCATAGCGCTCTTGTAGAGCTTTCTGCAACAGCCAAGCCCAACCTCGCAACAGCCAGGCGCTGCACCCCAGGGCAACGGAGCTGCCCAAAATGACGACTTTTAGCCCTTGCGGATTTTCCGGTTCGACCTCAGGAATGGGATCGGCAAAATAGCCGTAAGGATAGGCAGGGATCTGGCCAAACTCCCCATCCTCGACAATCAAAACTGCCGGTAAAGGTTCTGGCTCAAGTGGCACCCAGCGATTGACAGCGGTGGATTCCCAAATCACTTCGCCACCGGCTTGCACGCGCAGATACCGGTACTCTACTCGAGGGATTTCTTTTGAACACCCGCTATAGGGCAACAACGGGCCGGGCGTGCCGTCTGCTGGGCTCAACGGCAACTCTACCCACCACAGCGGATAATGAGCGGGATCCGTCTGCAGCCAAATGCAATGGCAGGGATCCCAGGAGCCCAATTTTGCGCTGGATCCCACCAAGGCAATTCTCTCGCCCGGCTGGGTGATGGCACGAACCTGGAAGCGATACATAACGTTTTCCTGGCACAGGATTCAATGGGAAATTGTGGGGCTGTGCGGGCGGACTGCACTCACTCATCACCCAATCAACAGCTCAGCAGCCGGCTGAGAAGGGCAAGAGCCTGGGAGCTGATCCCATCTCTGCTGTTTTATCCGGGAAAAAGAGAAGTTCTTAAATCTGGAAAGGAAAGATCTCTAGTACCCAAAAATCCAGTTCAACTGGGCCAATACGGTTCTTAATACAGTTCTGAATAAAGACTCAGTCAATCTTGGCTTAAAGCTAGCATATTGACCGAGGGCTGTCTGTTTTCCAGAGCACTTTTAGACTCTCTCTGGGGTACAGATTTCCAACTGCCGCTGGGGCAAAATAACTTCAAAGCTGGATCCCTGGCCCAGCTTACTCTCCACCTGCACCTGACCTTGATGCTGCTGGGCAATGCTTTTGACGATCGCCAGCCCCAAACCTGACCCCGAGAGGCGACCGGGATCCCCGCTGCGAGCCGGATCTGCTCGATAAAAGCGATCGAACACATGGGGCAGAGCCTGAGGCGGGATCCCTGGCCCGGTATCTTGTACCCGTACCACCAGCTCTGGGGATCCGGAGCGCAGCCGTTGTTCCAGCCTCACCTGCACCTCTCCTTGCGGGGGAGTGTGGAGAAGGGCGTTTTCAATCAGGTTGGTGAACAGGCGGGCCAATTGATCTTCATCTCCCCAAAAACCGAAGGGATCCACTTGGGCGGGAGAAGGTTCCTTCCCGCTCTCAGGGGCAGCAATCTCCAGCTTCAAGCGGATCTGCTTTTGGTTGGCCAAGCCCTGCAGCTCCTCCACCACCTGCAGCAGCAGAGCATCCAGCGCACAGCAACGGGGTTGGAAAGGCACCATACCGCTGTCGTGGCGGGCCAGAAACAGCAGGTCATCCACCAGGCGACCCAGCCGCAAACACAGCCGCTCCACCATCTGCCAGCGCTGCCGGGTGTCGGCATCCAATTGGGAATCCGCCAAAGCCACCTGTACCGCGGTTTGAATGCTGGCCAAGGGGCTGCGCAGCTCGTGAGAGGCGTCGGCGGTAAATTGCTTGAGCTGCTGATAAGACTGCCGGATGGGTTGCATGGCCAAACCGGAGAGCATCCAGCCAATGGCTCCCACACTCGTCAAGCCGGCCACCACCCACAGGGAAAGATCCCGGATCAACTGTCGCGTTGGCTTGCTCACCTCAAACCAAGGATGGCTGACCCGCAGATAGCCCAGCAGCTTCCCATGGGCCACGATCGGCTCGGTGAACTGACGCAGCCAATACCCAGGAGCGATGCGGGCAGTGTGCAGGGATCCCTCGGTCAATAGGGGGGCAGGGATCCCGCCGGGTACCGTGGACCAGATGAGCGTTCCTTGAGGGCCGAACCACTCCAAGTCGATGTGATCGTCCTCTAGGGTGCTGGGATCATCCCGAAAGCTGGCCTCTAAGCTGCGGCGGGCCTGCTGCGGATCCAAGAGGCTCTCATCCACCACCAAAGACCGCTCGACAATCTCCACCACATGGCCAAGGGTATCGTCCACCCGCTCGATCAGGGTTGACTGCACGTACCAATAGAAGCTGCCGGCAAACAACAGCAGCAACACTGCCGTAACCGTTGTATACCAGAAGGCCAACCACTGTCGCGTCGCTTGGAACATGGGAGCTGCACCGCGGGGGGAGAACGGAGTGGGGCTAGCTGTGAACACGGGGTTCGGGGTGAAGGGAAGACAAGATCTCGGCCTCCACCTGGAGTAGAGTATCGAGCCGATCCTGCACCTGATCGGCGGGAAACTGCTCCAACGCCAAATCCAAGTAAAGCTGCCAGTGGCGCTCCTCCGCAGCCGCCAGCCAGAGATAAAACTGCCGCAGCTCTGGGTCGGGCGCGTGGATCCCCAACAGGCCCAAGCGTTCGTGGCTGCGGGCCTCGATAATGGCTGCCACCAGCAAGGTGTCGAGCAGATGCTCTGGCTCAGAGCGGCGCAGGTGTTGGTTTAGGCGACCCGCATAGGGCGCAGCCGACAAGGGCTTGATGGGGATCCCCAGCCGTTGCAGGTGGCGATGCACCCGCTCAAAATGCTGCAGCTCCTCCCGCGCCAGCGGCGAGAGGGTTTCCACCAAACGCCCATTAGCCGGGTAGCGAAACAGCAAGCTGAGGGCGTTGCCCGCTGCTTTTTTCTCACAATTGGCGTGGTCTAGCAAGACCAGATCGATGTGCCGGGTAGCCTGTTCGATCCAGTCCTCAGAGGTACGAGAAGCAAGTTCTAGAGCAAGCACAGGGTCGGTAGGAAAGGGTTAAGAGAAGTTCTAGGGACGAACAATCTCCACAGTAACCCGCCCCGTCAGCTCCGGGATCGGGGGATGACACTTGGTCAATCGGATCTTAGCTTTGCTGGCCCCTGTCTCCCGCAGCACCATTTCGGCAATCGCCTCCGCCAAGCTCTCGATCAGCACAAACTGATTGCTTTTCACCAGTTCCGCAATCCCGGCCACTGCAGAACGGTAGTCGAGGCTATCACACAGTTGGCCGCTGAGAGCAGCCGGGCGCAGATCCGCCCACAACTCGAAATCCACCTCAAACCATTGCCCCAAAGCCCGTTCCGCCTCATCAAAACCGGTATAACCGTAGTAGCGCAGGCCGGAGACGATCAGCCGATCCCGCAACTGCTCGGGGGGTCGCCGAGGGATCCGATCGGGATCTGGATAGGGCTGCTGACTGTTGCTGCTGACACTGGTGGGGATCTGTAGCTCCATCACAACCTCCCAGCTCGACCTGGAGACCCCATCCCACAGGGCCTGACGAAACAACGAAACCTTGGCTCGACCTTAGGAGCCGGTTGCCCCCTGTTCCCATTTCCTTTTTGATTCTTTAACAAACTCCGGGATCCCCGTCCCTCAGCGGCTGAGGGCCAACGCTCTTCCCTCTACGGTCGCTGCCATCTCCCACAACAGATCTTCCGTCTCTTCCCAGCCGATGCAGCCATCGGTGATGGAAACCCCGTACTGGAGCGGCGCCCCTTCCTGCCAGGTTTGCTTGCCCGGATAGAGGTTGCTCTCCAGCATCAGCCCCATCAGAGCCCGCTGCCCCGCCTGGTACTGCTGTAGCACCGCCCGACAGACGGATCCCTGGTTGCGGTAATTTTTGTGGGAGTTGTCATGGGAGCAGTCCACCATCACCGAGCGAGGGATCCCTTGATCCTTCATCAGCAGTGCCGCCCGCGCCACATCTTCCGGGCCGTAGTTGGTCTTGCCCCCTCCCCCCCGCAACACGATGTGCCGATCCGGGTTGCCGGTGGTTTTCACCAGAGCCGTCATGCCATCTTGGCCAATGCCCAAGAAACTGTGGGGATGGCTGGCGGAGAGGATGGCATTGAGAGCGATTTCCAGCCGTCCATCGGTGCCGTTTTTGAAGCCCACAGGCATGGAGAGACCGCTGGCCATTTCCCGGTGAGTTTGGCTTTCGATGGTTCTGGCGCCAATGGCCGCCCAGCTCACCAGATCCGCCGTGTATTGAGGGGTCACCGGATCCAGCATCTCGGTAGCACAGGCCAGGCCCAGCTCGTTGATCTGCAGGAGAATGGAACGGGCCAGTTGCAGGCCGGTGGCAATGTCGCAGGAGCCATCCAGGTGGGGATCGTTGATCAGGCCCTTCCAGCCCACCGTGGTGCGGGGTTTCTCAAAATACGTACGCATGACAACCACTAGGTGCTCCCGAGTTTGGTCGGCCACCCGCTTGAGGCGATGGGCATACTCCAGAGCCGCTGCAGGATCGTGGATGGAACAGGGGCCGACGATCACCACCAAGCGATGGAGATCCCGTCCGTGGATGATGTCGCGGATGGCTTGCCGAGTGGAGAGCACCACCTGGGCTGCCGTTTCCGTAAGGGGCAGCTTGGCCTTGACAGCAGCAGGGGCAATCAAGGGAGTCACCTCTTGGATATTGCAATTGTCGGTTTGAGGGGGCATGGAACTGTCCTCAGCGTGCAAGTGGGTAGATGGGGTCTCGAGCCATCAAAAAAGCCCTGGCGCTGGGCTCAGGGCTTCAGGACTGACTCGGGTAAACTGTAGGTCTTTGTTTACGCGCCACCCTTCTGCCCTGGTCGTTGCCAGGGAAAGCTAAAGTAGCCAAAAAAGGAAGCGCGCCAGACCATGCGGAGAACAAACTTAAAACCTGTACGAGATAACTATACCCGAAAAAACCCTGTTTGCCATCTCAGGGATCCGGTTTCCTGGGGAAGTCTTAAGTCGACCGAGCCGCTGGCTTGGCAATCCAGTAGCCGCAGGGGTGTTCTCCCTGCACCTGCCAGGTGATGCGCTCTACTCGGCAATCGGGCAAGGCGGCAGCAAACATCTCCAGTTCGTGGCCGCAGACGCTAGGAAACGTGTGGGCAATCTGGGCAATGGCGCAATTGTGCTCGACCAACACATACTGCTCGACGTAAGGCTCGGATCCCTCTGCTGCCAGCGGCACAGTCAGGTCGGCAGGATAGGGGTAGTACTCCGCCATGTAACCCTCTGCCTGGCGCAACTGCACCAAACGCTCCAGCCGCTCCCGTAGGGATCCAGATCCCAGCTGGGCCTGATATTCCCGGGCTTTGCGCTGCCACTGATGGTGGAGAAGGGATCCCATCTGTTCGGATCCCAGAGTTTCGGCCAGGGTGTTGAGCAGACCAAGGGCAAACTCATCGTAGCTGGCGGGAAATTGCTCTTCTCCCAAGGGGCTGAGCTGATAGAGATGCTGGGGTCGCCCTAGACCATTGGGTTGAGCGATATGTTTGATCAACCCCTCTGCCTCCAGATCCTTGAGGTGGCGGCGGATGGCCTGGGGAGAAATGCGCAGGTGCTCTGCCAGCGTTTGGGCGTTGGCCTGCCCCGCCTTGCGCAGATAGACCAAGATGGCCTGCTTACTCGAAGCGGGTTGAGCGACCTGCCCGGTGATCTTGCGCGCGCTGTCCACCCTCGCCCTCCTGGTTAGACTGGGTTAATCGGCTGCCGCTGCCAGCACAGCTCTCTGCTATTTTGACAACGGGATCATTGCTAAAGTAACCTGAGGATCAGTTAAACAACAACTCTGTTGTTTTATTTGGCCATCTGTCTTAGTCGCGTTTCTACCCTGTCACTACTCGAGAGCCATCCATGTCTACGAGCGTCCGCGCCCTGGTCAACCAGCCCTACAAGTACGGCTTTGTAACCGACATCCCCTCTGAGTCGATTGGCAAAGGCTTGAACGAAGAGGTGATTCGGCAGATCTGGGCCAAGAAAGGGGAGCCGGACTTTATGCTAGAGTTCCGGCTGCGGGCCTACCGCCAGTGGCTGAAGATGAGCGAGCCCACCTGGCCCAACGTCAGCTACCCGCCCATTGACTACCAAAACATTGTCTACTACTCGGCCCCCAAGGTGCAGCCCAAGAAAAAGAGCCTGGACGAAGTGGATCCGGTGCTGTTGGAGACCTTCGAGAAATTGGGGATCCCCTTGTCAGAGCAAAAGCGGCTGGCCAATGTGGCGGTGGATGCCATCTTCGACAGCGTTTCGGTAGCCACCACCTTCCGGGAAAAGCTGGCCAAGGAAGGCGTGATTTTCTGCTCCATGTCAGAGGCACTGCGGGAGTATCCGGAGCTGGTGCGCAAGTACTTGGGCAGTGTGGTTCCCATTGCTGATAACTACTACGCGGCGCTGAACTCGGCAGTGTTCAGTGATGGATCCTTTGTCTATGTGCCCAAAGGGGTGCGCTGTCCCATGGAGCTTTCCACCTATTTCCGCATCAACAACGGCGAATCGGGCCAGTTTGAGCGCACCCTGATCATTGCCGACGAGGGATCCTACGTCAGCTACTTGGAAGGGTGTACTGCCCCCATGTTCGACACCAACCAACTGCATGCGGCGGTGGTGGAGCTGATTGCCCTAGACAATGCCGAGATCAAGTACTCGACGGTACAGAACTGGTATGCCGGCGACGAAAACGGCAAAGGGGGCATTTACAACTTTGTAACCAAGCGCGGCCTGTGTCAGGGGGCAAACTCCAAGATCTCCTGGACGCAAGTGGAGACCGGCTCGGCCATCACCTGGAAGTACCCCAGCTGTGTGCTGGTGGGGGAAAACTCGGTGGGCGAATTTTACTCGGTTGCCCTCACCAACCACTACCAGCAGGCCGATACCGGCACCAAGATGATTCACGTGGGCCGCAACACCCGCAGCAAAATCATTTCCAAGGGCATCTCGGCGGGGCACTCCAAAAACAGCTACCGCGGCCTGGTCAAAATCGGGCCGAAAGCAGAAGGGGCCCGCAATTTTTCCCAGTGCGATTCCATGTTGATCGGGGATCAGTGCAGCGCCAACACCTTCCCCTATATCGAGGTGCAAAACAACACCGCCAAAGTGGAGCACGAAGCTTCCACCTCCAAGATTGGAGAGGAGCAATTGTTCTATTTCCAGTCGCGCGGGATCGGCATGGAAGATGCCGTGTCCATGATCATCAGCGGCTTCTGCCGAGAAGTGTTCAACCAATTGCCGATGGAGTTTGCCGTAGAAGCCGATCGATTGCTGAGCCTGAAGTTAGAGGGATCTGTCGGCTAGGGGATTGCTCCCAATGCGAAGCTGAGCAAGTGGGCGAGGCCGCTGACACGCTGTGGGAGCAGGCGCTGCCATTTTCAGGAGAAGGGTAAGGGGTTAGGTAACTCCCAAGGCAGAGGGCTGTGATCCCCTGAAGCCAGAGGCGGCCCAAGGGCTTGGCGACGTTGCAAACAGCGCATGGATGCAGGGGGGGAGAGGGGATAATCAAGGAGTTTTGAACCGTAAGGCTAGGCAGGAGAAGTTCCCCATGAGGGCATTTCTGGAGGAGTTCAAAAAGTTCATCAGCCGGGGCAATGCCTTAGATTTGGCTGTTGGCGTTGTTATTGGAGGTGCTTTTGGGAAGATTGTGACTTCTTTTGTAGCAGATCTGTTTACTCCAGTTTTAGGCTTGATGATTGGTGGAGTGAGCTTCCAGAACTTGGTCTGGAAAATCGGTGGAAGTCCTGAAGACCCAGTTACGATTAACTACGGCAGCTTTCTGCAAGCTGTGTTTGATTTTGTGATTATCGCTTTTGCTCTCTTCTTACTATTGAGAGCGATCAACACTCTACAGCGAAAGGAGGAAGAATCTCCTTCTATATCGCCCCCATCAGAAGTGGTCTTGCTGGCAGAAATTCGGGACATCCTCAATCGCCGCTCCCAATAGAGCTATAGGGGATCCTTAGGCCCAAAATCCAAACCTGGTTTAGGGATCCCCTAACCTTCCAATCCCTGCCCTTCAGTGGCAACTCTAGAGTCTAGCTATGATTTGCGAAAACAGCCCTGTCATCTTATCCGTTCGAGATCTCAGCGCCGAGATCGACGGCACCCCCATTCTCAAGGGGTTGAGCCTGGAAATTCGCGCCGGAGAAATCCACGCCATCATGGGCCCCAATGGCTCTGGAAAAAGCACTTTTTCCAAGATCTTAGCCGGCCACCCTGACTACAGGGTGACGGGGGGCGAGATCCTCTACCTGGGAAAAAATCTCTTGGAGATGGAGCCAGAAGAGAGGGCTTGGGCAGGGATCTTTTTGGCATTTCAATACCCCATTGAAATCCCAGGGGTGAGCAACTTGGATTTCCTGCGCGCCGCCTACAACGCTCGCCAGAAATATCGGGATCAGCCGGAACTGGATGCTCTGGATTTTGACGACCTGGTACGGGAAAAGTTGGATATTGTCAAAATGGATCCCGCTTTTTTGGAGCGCTCTGTGAACGAGGGCTTTTCCGGCGGTGAGAAAAAGCGCAACGAGATCCTGCAAATGGCGGTGTTGGAGCCCACGCTGGCCATTTTGGACGAGACGGATTCCGGCCTGGATATCGACGCGCTGCGCATTGTGGCCCACGGCATCAACCGACTGGCCGGCCCTGAGAATGCCATGCTCTTGATCACCCACTACCAACGCTTGCTGGACTATGTTACCCCCGACTACGTGCACGTGATGGAGGGGGGTCGTATCGTCATCAGTGGGGACAAGACCTTGGCGCTGGAGCTGGAGGAACGGGGCTACGACTGGATCAAAACTCAGTTGGGCCAAGAATCAGCAGCCGCAACATCCCGGCGGGAGGAAGAGGGATGAGCGCCACCTTGCCCAAACCTTTTGCCCCAGAGAGCCGCCTATTCCTGGAGCACATCCTCGGCCAAATCCCGGAAAGGCAGGATCCCTACACCACCCTTAGGCAGCAGGCCCGCGCCCAACTGGCCGAACTGGGGATCCCGACCCCACGGGAAGAAGATTGGAAATACAGCGATCTCTCGCCGCTGCTGGCCCACGAGTTTCGCCTGGCTGTCGCGGCGGATCCGGCTCTGGATGCGGCAACCCTAGAGCCCTGGCTTTGGCCGGAAGCCAGCTATAGCCGCGCCGTGTTCGTCAACGGCTACTTTGCCCCCCAGCTTTCTGATTTGAGCGGCCTGCCCACCGCTTTGCAGGTGATCCCTTTAGCCCAAGCCCCAGGGGAGTTGCTGCAAACCCTGGCCAAGACGGATGTGTTTACGGCCCTCAACACCGCTCATCTGGGAGATGGGATCCAGATTGGCCTACAGCCCGGCCAGGAAGTTCCGTCACCGCTGCACCTGCTGTTCATAACGGTGGCTCCTGAGGGAGAGGCCGTTTTGGCCCAGCCCCGCTGCCTGCTGTCTTTGCAAGCCCACAGCTCCCTCACGCTGATCGAAGATCATGTATCCCTGGGATCCGGGATCCCCTTTGGCAACGCGGTTACGGAGATCGCCCTGGCAGAGGGATCTCGTTTGCACCATGTGATTTTGCAAAGGCAGGGGTCTCAGGCTTTTCACATCAACCAGACCGCCGTGCGCCAAAGCTGCGACAGCCACTACCGCCTCCAGGCGATTCAGTGGGGATCCCAGTTTTCTCGCCACAACCTGGAGATCACCCAAGCCGGAGCCCAGGCCCACACCCAACTGCAGGGGCTAACGCTGCTGAAGGGATCCCAGCACAGCGACACCCACTCCCGCCTGGTGCATCAGGCCCCCCACGGCAGCAGCCGCCAATTGCACAAGTGCATTGTGGACGAGACGGCCCATGCGGTCTTCAGCGGACGGATTCTGGTGAGCCGAGAGGCCCAACTGACGGACGCCGCCCAGACCAACCGCAACCTGCTCCTAGGCCCCAAAGCGCGGGTCAACACCCAGCCGCAACTGGAGATCTTTGCCGACAACGTCAAGTGTGCCCACGGGGCCACCGTCAGCCAACTGGAGGCAGAAGAGATCTTCTATCTGCAAAGCCGGGGTATTCCCCAAGCTGAGGCCAGGCAACTCCTCACCTGCGCTTTTGCGGCAGAAGTTCTGGAAGGGATCCCGTTGGCTCAACTTCCCGCCCTGGTGGCCCGCCAGTTGGCTGGGATCCCGTGAATCCAATCAATTCCAATAACAATAATAAGTTGTTGCTCCCCCATGACCCTCAAGAGTGGCCAGGCTGGGGCGTAATGGATAGGCAGCAGTAAACTACCCGACTCCGACCGCTAAGCGGTACGGAGCGGGCTTTCAGTAGCCCTGAGCCTGCTCTGCTCTGCCAGAGAACAAAACAAGCCCGGACCTCTAGGCTGGTTTACGACAGCCCCCAAAAGCGCAATCACATTCGCACCATTCAAATCCGCATCTCCTTCCCATCCACAGTGCCTACACTTAAACTTCTTTCCACTGCGGTAGGATTGCGCAGGGTCGGGATGGATGTGCAAACACCGGTGGCAGGTCTGCGACGTGTAGGCAGGCGGTACCAGAATCAAGGCAACCCCTGCACGCAGAGCCTTGTACTCCAGAAAATGACGGAGTTGATAAAACGCCCAACCGTTGGCCCTGCGCCGTTCGGCTTTGCTGCGTGGCTGTTGATTGACCCTTTCTCGGATCCCTGTCAGGTCTTCCAGGGCGATAGCGCTGTTGGTAGCTTTTGCCCTGGAGACAATAACTTTGGAGATGCGATGATTGACCCACGTTTTTGCTACGCAACGCTGACGCGACTGAAAGCGTCTCTCCTTGCCAGACAGCCGTTGCAACAGTTCTCTGCATCTGCGCCGCGAACTGCGTGTGCCCTTACTGGCTTTGCGTTGGAGTGCCGCCCTCAGCTTGGAGTAGTGGTCGCGGACTCGGTTCAACTGCTGCCCATTCCAATTGTCCCCCTCTGACGTATGGGCGATATCCGTCCTGCCCAAGTCCACCCCGATCACCCTGTCGGTATCTTGTTGCTTGGGCGGGTTTTTCTCTACGCAAATCTGGATGTAGTAGGAGCCGTCCTTCCGCTGGACTAGGGTGGCAGATTTGGGGTTGGAACCAGCCAGCATCCCACGCTGGTAGTTGCCAATGGCTAGTTCAAAGCGCTCTCGCCCCTCCACCGTGGTCAGCGACACCGTCCAGTCTTTCTCGCGAAATGAGAAGATACGTGCATCGTAGGTAACGAACCTACGCTTGAACTCTTTAACCGGACGGTTGCGCTGTCTCGCCACTTTGCGAGCGCCTGCCACCCGTCTGCACACCTGTTGAGCCAAGTTACTGGACAAGCCGAACCGAGCTCGAATCTCGTAGTAGCAAAGGGATTGCAACTTGACCGCGTTGACGATCTTCTCCGGCGTGTTCTGGTTGACCCAGTTCAATGCCTGCACAAAGACATCCATCGTCGCGTCCAATTTGGCGGCTTGTGACGGGAACGCCTTGAGCTTACAGGATATGGTCAGGACTTGGCTCATAGGTCCATTGTACTTCATCAAAGCGCATTCCTCCCGGCACTGACCCTACGGGTACAGTGCGGGGCTCCTGCGATTTCTAGCTGAGCGCTCCATTCTCGGGGATCCAACCGTTCTCCAGCTTGAAAACGAGGCCAAGCCCAGCGCAACAGGGCTCCCAGCTGGGCATGAAACCGCTCTGGGGCAAATTGCAGAGCATGGGCCCGAATCCGCTGCGGATCCCATTCCTGTCGATCCGCCTGCCGCAGCCCTTCCACCAGCACTTCCACACTGGCCTCGGGAATGAGGATGCCGGTTTGGCCGTGGATGACCGTCTCTTGGGCACCTCCCCGGTTGAGGGCAACCACGGGGCGGCCGCAGGCCTGGGCCTCCACTGCCACTAGGCCAAAATCCTCCTCCCAGGGGAACAGCAGCAGCCGGCAATTGGCTAGCAGTTCCCGGAAACGATCGGGGGGCTGATGGGGCAAAAACTCCACCTGCGGCCCCGCCAGTCGCTTGAGCCGAGCCAGCTCCGGCCCTTCGCCCACAACCAGCAGCCGACGACCCAGCCGTTCACAGGCGGCAATCGCCAGATCCACCCGTTTGTAGGGCACCAGTCGGCCTGCCACCAGGTCATAATCGGCGCTGGGATCCGCCACCGGCTCCAACCCCTGCAGCGGAACGGGCGGATAAATGACCACAGCCTCGCGGCGATAGAGCTTGGCAATGCGGCGGCGAATGTGCTGGGAGTTGGCGATCAACAGATCTGGACGTTGAGCTGCCAGAAAATCCCATTGGCGCAAGCGGTGCAGCAGCCATTGGCCAATTGCGCCAACAGGCCCGCTTCTCCCCAGCCCTTCTCGCTGCAGATACAGCTCCCGGTTCTCCCAGAGGTAACGGGTGGGGCTGTGGATGTAGCTCAGGTGCAGGGTAGAGGCTCCCGTCAGGATCCCTTTGGCAAAGGCGTGGCTGCTGGAGATCACACAGTCATAGCCGGAGAGGTCGAAGCTCTCATAGGCCAACGGCATCCAGGGCAGCAGATACTTGAGGCGGGCATGGTAATCAGGGCGCAGCACCCCCAGCCACTTGGCCCAGCCTTGCAAAAAGGAGGTGTGAATCGACAGCTCCTGCCACCTCGGCGGCAGGGTGTGAGCCGAGAAGAGACTAACGTAAAGGGGGGCCTGGGGGGCAAAGGCCACCAGCTCCTGCAGAACCTTTTCCGATCCCCCCGGCCAGATCAGGTACTCGTGCACCAGGGCCAGGCGCTCAGGCCAAGCGAATGCTGGCCCGGGAGAGGGGGAAAGGCTACAGGAAGGGATCCCCAAGGCTCAGGCACGGTCAGGACTTGGCAGAGCGGCGCTTTTTGCCAATTGGGCCGCTCACCTGCTTGGCTTTCTCGTCGATCCGCTCATTGATGTAGTTGTAGATCTCGCGGAAGCGAGGCAGGGCCCGCATCTCCAGGCGACTGCCGTCCTTGAGGGTGAGCACCATGTCTCCCCACACGCCCAAGCCACGGGGCACCATAACCACCTTGGCAATCTCGCCGTAGATTACATCTGAGCGCTCCTTGCCGCCCCATCCCCCAATCACGGTGATGCGACGATTGGTAATCCGATAGTGTACCCACAGCTTACGCACCAGTGCCCCCACAAACAGAGGCAAGCCGACAAGTGTAGCCCCAATGAAGGAGTTCAACACCAAATCGCCACTGTGGGGGCCGCCCTCAAAAAAAACCTCCTCTTGCACCGCCATGCAGAGCACCGTCCGGTTGTTTAGAGTGTTGCCGTTAACGATCTTAAACGATTTCTCAGCTTTCCCCAACTGGGGCTAACGGCAGGTTCGGGATTGGGTCAGCCTTCGGACGGCTTGTAGGGAACGGCAGGTGGCCAAGACCAGGTAAACAAACAACACCATCACCACCACCGCCACCGCTGCGGCTCCGGCATTACCCAGCCAGCCCCACCCTTCCAGCCCCGTCAGGGCCACCAAAGCCCAAGAAGCCGGGTGCAGCATTCCCCCCAACAGGAGAATTTGCGAGAGCATTTGCCCAGCCGTAAAGCGGGATCCCAGCACCACCAGGGCTAGTCCGCCGCCGATGTTGATCAACCCCATGTTGCCCAAAAAGGCGTAGCAAATGTGCCAGGCGTACTTTTGTTTGGGCACCTCCTGCCAGAGGAGGGGCTCGGCAGGGATCCCCGAAGCCTCCTGGGGGGCGAGCGGCAACGGCTGAACTTGGCTGAGGATCCAGCCGAGGACAATGGCGGCAACCAGCATCGCCACGCCCGCCTTCACGTTCAGCTTGCCGGGGATGGTTAGCTCGGGGTGGGCCAACATCGCAGATCCTCCTGCAACCCGTCCTAGCCTATCCTGTCTTTGCCCCAAATTGGCCAACAGCCTCAATCCCTTGGATAGAGCAGTGTGCCGCAGCGCTTGCAGAATTGGGCATCCCCATCGTGCTGGGAGAGGCCACAGCCTGGGCAGGCCCACTGTACCGAGTTGCCGCTTTTTACCAGTTGCTTGATCAACTCCCCCACTTGCCAAGGGATCAGGGCTATGCCCGTCAAGATCATCAACACTGTCAGCAGCCGGCCCAGCTCAGAAGTGGGGGTGAGATCCCCAAACCCCACCGTGGTCATGGTAACGACGGAAAAGTAGAAAGCATCCAAAAAGGTGGCAAAAGCGCCAGGATTCACTGGATGTTCTACCTGGTAGATCAGCCCAGAGTAGACGAAAACAATGGCAAAGAGGGTGAAGAAAATGCGCAGCAAAATGCGGCTATCGGCGGAGATCACTTGCCCAAACAGGGTTTTGCCCTCTACCAGGCGCAGCAGCCGCAAAATGCGAAACCAACGGAAGATGCGAATGAAGCGAATATCGGTTAGCCCGGCAAAAAAAGGCAAAATGGCCAGCAAATCGATGAGTGAATAGAGGCTGAAGACGTAGCGCAGCTTTTGCGGGGCCGCTGCCAGTCGGAGCAGATATTCCACCACAAACAAGCCGAGAATGAGGCGATCCACCCGCTCCAGCCCAAGACGCACCTCAGGGGGAACGGGATAGGTTTCCACCACAAAGAAGGTGGACGAACAGAAAACCAGCGCCGCCACCAGCAAGTTCACCCAGCGGCTTTCCGGAGTGTCTTGATCCCCCCAATAGCGCTGAAGGATCCCGGAACGGGCAAGATCGAGATCAGCTTGGGTGGGGAGAGTGGTCACAAACGGGATCCAGCTGGGAAGATATCGAGAGAGTTTCCTTTCAACGCCCATCAGGCGCATACTAACTAAGCTAATGGAAACTAGCTCACAGAGCGAACTTCCCCTAAGCAAACGTCCAGGCTTTGGGTGTTAATTAGGTGTTGAGTCGATGTTGCCTCCTATCGTACTGGCCTCGCAATCCCCTGCCCGCCGCCAATTGTTAAAGGCTGCCGGGATCCCTTTTCGCGTTCAGCCCAGCTATTTTGACGAAAGCCAAATCAAAAGCTCAGATCCCGTGGAGCTGGTGCAGAAGCTGGCCTCGGCGAAAGCCGAAGTGGTGGCGGCCCAGCAACGGGAGCCCGTCTTGGTCGTGGGGGCCGACTCCGTGCTCTACCTAGATGGCGAGATCCTGGGCAAGCCGCCCAATGCCCTAGAGGCGGAACGGCGCCTGCGGCAAATGCGGGGCGAAGTGGGAGAGCTCTACACAGGCCATGCCTTGATTGACACGAAGCAGAACCGCCGCCTCACCCACTATGCGGTGACGCGGGTGTTTTTTGCCAAGCCCAGCGACGAGGAAATCCGCGCCTACGTGGCCACCGGTGAGCCGCTCAATTGTGCTGGCTGTTTTGCCATCGATGGTCGTGGCAGCCTGTTTGTGGAGCGGATCGAGGGGTGCCCCGGCAATGTTATCGGGCTGAGCTTGCCCCTGCTGCGGCGCATGATGCAGGAGTTGGGCTATTCCCTCACCGATGCTTGGAGCTAGCCGTCGAGGTGTTGCTTGAGCAGGTCGTTGGCCAGCTTTGGATCTGCCCGTCCCTGAGTTTTTTTCATCAATTGCCCGACAAAGTAGCCGAAGAGCTTGGTTTTGCCCCCCCGATACTGCTGCAGTTGCTCGGGGTTTTCTGCCAGCACCTCGGCGATCATCTGCCCCAGCAGAGCGCTATCCGAGATTTGGGTCATGCCCTTAGCTTCCACCAGGGCGCGGGCCGATCCCCCTTTTTCCAGCAGTTCCGGCAGGATCTCCTTGGCGATTTTGCTGGAGATGGTGCCCTGCTCGATGAGGCCAATCAGCTCGGCCAGGGTTTCCGGCTTCAGGGCAATGTCGGGATAGTCCAGCTTGTGGGTGTTGAGGTAGCTGGCGATGTCGCTCATCATCCAGTTGGCGGCTGCCTTCGGATCGGCCCCGGCGGCGATCACGGCTTCAAAGTATTCGGCGGTGTTGCGTTCATCGCTGAGGTAGCGGGCATCGTACACCGAGAGACCGTACACCTCCTGGTAACGTCGCCGCTTCACACCGGGCAATTCCGGCAGCTCTGCCTGCCAGCGGGTTTTCTGCGCTTCGGTAACGCGAATGGGCGGCAGATCGGGCTCGGGGAAATAGCGATAGTCGCTGGATCCCTCTTTCTTGCGCATGCTGATGGTGCGCTGGCTGTTTTCTTCCCAAAGGCGGGTCTCTTGCACGATCCGCTCGCCTGCCTCCACAGCCTTGACTTGGCGGTTGAACTCGTACTCGATGGCCCGTTGGATGGCGTTGAAGGAGTTCATGTTTTTAATTTCCACCTTCGTGCCAAAGGTCTGGGATCCCAGCGGACGCACCGAGATGTTCACATCACAGCGCAGGGATCCCTCCTGCAGGTTGCCATCGCACAGCCCGGCATAGCGCAGGATGCGGCGCAGCTCTTGCACGTACTCTGCCGCTTCTTCCCCGCTGCGGATGTCCGGCTCGCTGACGATCTCGATGAGGGGAACCCCCGCCCGGTTGAAATCCACCAAAGAGTAGCTGGATCCCGATAGGCGGTCGCTGCCAGCGTGGACCAGCTTGCCCGCATCTTCTTCCATGTGCAGACGGGTGATGCCGATGCGCTTGGTACGACCGTCGCTGAGCTGGATCTCAATCCAGCCGTGGGTAGCAATCGGCAGGTCGTATTGGGAGATTTGGTAGTTTTTGGGCAAGTCGGGGTAAAAGTACTGCTTGCGGTCGAACTTGCTGTAGGGGGCAATGGTGCAATTCAAGGCCAAACCCGCTTTGACCGCGTACTCCAGCACCTTTTCGTTGAGCACCGGCAGGGTGCCGGGCAGGCCCATGCAGATGGGGTCAATCTGGGTGTTGGGGGGAGCGCCAAAGGCTGTCGCGCTGCTGGAGAAGATCTTGGAGCGGGTGCTGAGCTGGCAGTGAACTTCCAACCCGATCACAGCTTCATATTGCACTTTGGCAGGGGCAGCAACAGTCATGGGATGGGAAAAACTGGCGGTGTAACCATTCTAGTGCGACCTTGGGGATCCCAGCTCACAGACAGTTTCTGGGGACGGCAGCCCAGAACCCAGGACGAGGCCGGAGCAGCCCAGCTTGAAGCAGATCCTCAGAACAGCGAAACTTCCTCAAACGGTAGGGCGAATCTCAAAAGTGGGTAGACCTTCCGGCGGCTCGGAACGTTGCTCAATGGCCTCCACAACCGAACCGGGGCTGCCCTGTTGGCACCAGCGCAGCATCGCCTCCACTGCGGCAGGGGATCCTTCAAAAACAGCCTCTACACGACCATCCCGCAAATTGCGCACCCACCCTTGAACACCCGCATGGAGAGCCATCGCTTCGGTGTGGGCGCGAAACCCCACGCCCTGAACCCGCCCCCGTATCCAGACGTGAACGCGAACCCTGTCACTCATGCCGACGGGGATCCCTCCGTTGTGCTGCAGGGTTCTGGCGACTCGGCCGGCTCCTCCGGAGTCTCTGAGGTCTGCCGATCCAGCCACCCCACAAGAACGTTGACCAGGGCAACCAAGCCTAGGAGCCCCAGCGAGATCCCACAGGCATACCCAATCGCTTGCCACAGCACGGAAGACATGAACCCAACCTCACGAACGCTTGTGCAGAGGATCCCACCCTTCATGCACCGTGACATCCTCCCGGCGCTCGTCCTACGGACAGAGCGCGGGCCACCCTTCCCGTCAGCAGGACGGAGTCCTTACCTCGCGGCTGGGCATTCCTGCCCCACGCCACTTGTCTGGGTCTACAACCCCCGACAAAACGACTGGACAGGTGGTTCCCCTTCCCCAGCCTCCCTGGCTACTGCCAGCTTGCAAAACAAGTCTAATCCACAGGGAACGGTGCATCGGCAGGCAGGATGGACTCCTGCACCCAGGAACCCCTGTCCACCGGACAAGAGCAAGAGGCATCTGGATCAATCCGGTACTTGTAGGTTACCGCCAGCATAAGTAGGTTTTACTACAGATTTCGCTCAACAGATTTCGCTCAGAGGTATGGCGGGGATCCCTGTATCCCGGTGCTTACCCTGCGGGTAGAGTGCAGGACTGATTGCCCCTGCACCCCCGTTAGTTACCGCTAGCTACACCGCCGGGAAGCCCCGCCCTCTATTAGTTAGTGGCTAGTGAATAGTGAATAGTCACTATCCACTAACCACTATCCACTATTCACTATCCAGGGTGAGGGTCGGGATGAAAGGCGGGGACATGATGTTTTGTCCTTACTGGTGCCATAAAAAGTAGCGGGGTTTTATACACTGCCGCTATAGACATCAAGTACAGGGGCGGGGCATCCCGTCCTTTTCGCGTTAGCGGGACGTAGTCCTTAAGCCCAGGAAATGTCCTTTTCGCGCTAGCGGCGCGGAGCGCTAACCGGAGTCACTGTTCGCGTCAGCGGGACGGAGTCCTTGAAGCCCGCACTCTCTCGCTTTAGCGGCGCGGAGCGCTTTGCATCAACATGAGTGCGGGAGTATGTCACTTAAAATGACTACACCAGTCTTGTTCAGCACCAATCTATTGGGTTAGCGCAACACCAGGGCTAGAGCAGTCCCTTGGGATCCCGTCTCGACCAACCGCAAGTCCCCCCCGTGGGCCTGCAGGATGCGCCTGGCGATATATAGCCCCAGACCTCCTGAGCCGGTTGGGTAGTGGTGGCCGGCAATGTGAATGGGCTGGGTCACGTAGGGTTGGGCCAACTCTTCTAGGGGAGCCGGCAAGCCGGGGCCATCATCCTGCACCTGGATCTGGTGGGGGCTGACGATTAACACCACCGCATGGCGTGCGTAGCGCAAGGCGTTGTCCACCAGATTCACCAGCGCCCGCTCCAGCTCTGCCTCATCGGCGTTGCCCCACCCTTCTCCTTCGACTCGCAGATCGATCCCCCGCTCCTGGGCCAGGGATCCCATGCGCTCGGCCACCTTTCTGGCCAGGGATCCCAGATCACAAGGCCGAGGATGCAACTCGATCTCTCCCCGCTCCAGGCGGTGAGCCTCCACCATTTTCTGCACCAGAGAGAGATTGTGTTGATTTTCCTGCAGGATGCGATCCAGCAGAGCGCGACGTTGCTCCGGCTCGAGCTGTTGATCCTGTTTAAAGGCGCTCAGCAGGTGCCCAAAGGCGATGAGGGGGGTTTTGAGGTCGTGAACGAGGGTAGCGGTAAAGGCTTCTCGCCGCATTTGATCGATCTGGATCTGGCGCAGCAACTGGGCAAAAGCCTGCCGCAAGATCAGGGCTTCCTGGGGATCCCCGGGGCGGAGCAGCAGATTCCAACGGGCGGGCTGGTTAATCAAGGTTTCCAAATGAGCCAACTCGCGGGCCAGCAGGGTGAGGGGGCGCAAAATCATGGAGGACAGAGCATAGCCCACCACCGCCGACAGCACCGCCAGCAACGGGATCCACAGCAGCAGCAGGAGGATCCCTTCAGTGCTGAACTGCGTGTCGGGCCAGATCCACTGCACCGACAGGATGAAAACCAAGTTGGGGACGAACGAAAGGCTGGCAATGACCAATGCCACCTGGGTGCGCAAGCTGTGGGGAAAGCGGCGGCGCCAAAACTCAAGTACGCGGAGTGGTTGCTGTTTCAAACTCGGTGCGCTCGCTTTGACAAGACCTGCTTAAATAATGAACCAATGGTACGGAAGAATGAACATCCCCTCACGGTCAAGGCTGAAGAGTTCTTTCCTAGGTCTTAGAATGACCGTTATGTCTTGAGCCACTTCATCCCCATGAATAAAGAAGGATGCCGTAACCCCAGCTTTTAGGATACCCAGCTACCCCATTCTTTAGAGAAGCCGCGCCGTATTCCGGTTGGCAAAGCTGTGGACATCACGGCAAAGGCAGCTTGATCCCCGGGCATGACCAACGTCGAGCAATTATGGCCATCTTATAGCCATTTCAAACTAGATTGAGACACTCCCCAAGCGCTCTGCGCCGCTTCCGCGACCACCCCAAGCCCCTCTCTTTTTGGGAGAGGGGAGTTAGAGAGCAATGAACGAAAATGTTTTATTCCTATTCAAGATGACTATAATGCGGAGCACTTAAGCTCCTAGGACATGAAAAAACCCCTGGGCGTCTGTCCGTGTTTCGACCCCAGAGGCTTCTTCTCTTCACTCCTCACCACTATTGAGCGTAGCCGCCCTTCCAAAGGCTGTCAAGCACTTTCCCATTGGGGTTGGCGTGTGGGAAATTGCGCTAGGGTGGCACTGCCGTACAGGATCATCTGCTGGGGCTGCAAGTTCACCCGGTCTACCCGCAGCTCAGTGCCTCGCAAGGCGAGCCGATCCAAATCCAGAAGCTCATTCAGGCAGCGTACCAAAGCTTGGCTCAAGGCTAGCTCCTCTTCTGTACCGCTTTCAAACACTGGATCTGTAAAGCGGATGCGACGCCGCTCCAGCACCTCAACCTGGGCGGAAAAACCGACGCAGAAAGCCCTGGCTTCTCCCTGCTGTACATTTGCCTGGAATTGCAGTCGTCGCGCCGGGGTGATGCTGATATGGACGTGATGGAAGGATAGGGGGCTATCATCCTGCTTTCCTAAGGCCAGCCTATTCAGCACAAAAGGTGTGTTAAACGATTGCGCCAGATCGTCTTCGCTCAGCACCACGCGCATTGTGGCCTGTACTGGCTGGCGCAGCTTGATCTTCCCCTGCCAAATTTGGCTGAAATCGATGGCCACCGCGTTGCAAAACAGCTCTAGGGCCGAAAGCCTCAGGCCGTTGTACATCTGCAGATGCTGGCCCAACAGTTCAAAGCTGTCGATACGACCCTGCAACAATTTGGCAACAGGCTCCACTCGCACGCGCGCCTCCAGCCGCTCTGCATGCTTAAAGAGGGCACGAATGGCTGCGCCTACCCCTCGGCTAACCCAATCGACAGCCATGGGATTCTGCAGGGAAAGTTGGGGCAGGAGTCCTGTAGCCATGGGAAAAGGTAAAGAGCGCCTACAGGGATCATAACCAACCATTAAGAAAAGTTACAACCTTTGCCAACGGAGAGGCTGTTCTCTCAGGGGTAGGTGCGTCCCTCCTGCATAGCCGAGCGGGCCACGGCTGCGATCCCCTGGTCGGTGGCACGGGGCAGATGAAAGTACCGTCCGCCCGCCAATTCCGCCAGCTCGGCGCTGAAGCCGGTGGTTACAAAGCGGCTTTGGGAGTCGATCAAGAGCAGCTTCAACCCCAGGGCGCGGATGCGCAGGGCGATCTCCCGCAGCTCTTGCTTGAGGTCGATGGGAGCCGCTCCCAACTGGCTTTTGCTGTCGCTCCGTCCCAAGGAGCGGCTGAGGGGAATGTTGGCCCGGCCATCGGTGAGAGCCACCAGCATCACCTGGCCCACGTCGCCGGCAGCACGGGCATTGACTCCCATCCGCACGGCTTGGGTGAGGGCATGGGCAAGAGGGGATCCCCCGCCGCAGGGCAGAGATTCCAAACGGCGGCGGGCCAGCTCAATGGAGCGGGTGGGGGGGAGCAACACTTCGGCAGTTTCCCCACGAAAGGCGATGAGGGCCACCTTGTCACGGTTTTGGTAAGCCTCGGTGAGCAGGCGCAGGGCGGCACCTTTGGCCGCTTGCATGCGGTTGAGGGCCATGGAGCCGGAGGCGTCCACCACAAAGATCACCAGGGCTCCGGCCTTGCGAACCAGCTTTTTGGCGCGGATATCGCTCGGCTCCACAATCACGCTACGTCCCGGTTGCCGCTGGCGGCGGCTTTTCTGATAGGGGGCAGCAGCTCGCAAGGTGGCATCGACGGCAACGCGGGGGTTGGATCCCTGGGGCAGGATGGGCTTGACGTAGCGGCCTCGGTCGGCGCTGAACACCAGGCTGCGGGATCCCGTTTTTCCCTGCTGGTTGAGGGACTGGGCGAAGGCCAGCAGGCGCGGGTCGAGGGCAATGCGCTCCGGCTCGAAGAAAAACTCTTCCGGCAGACTCAGGTTTTCCGGCTGGGGATCCGTTTCCTCTCTATCTTCCCCATCCTTGTCGGGATCCGGCGGCGGGGGATCCGACTGTTGGGATGGTGGCGGGGGGGGAGGGGGGGGCTGGTCGGGGTCGTATTGGGCGCGGGGCAGCAGCACCAGTTGCACAGCCTGCTGCAGATCCTCGGCCAACAGGCGATCCCGTCCTTCCAGAGCTGCCAGGGCACAGGCGGCTCGCAGGGCAAATTGTTCTCCCCGGTGCCCTTGGACGTTGCCGCGGATGGCCTCCTGCACCAGGTAGAGGAGCTGTTCCCGCTGCGGCTTGACCTGGGGCAGCCACTCCCGCGCCAGGAGGATGCGGGTGCGGATTTCCTCCAGTTCCGCCTGGTGCTCGGCCAGGAAGGGCTCGGGAGCATCGACAAATTGCGTTGCCCGTTGGACAATTTCCCCTCGCTCTTCTAGGCTCAGCTCCTGCCCCACCGGCACCACCAGTGCCAGGCGATCCAGCAGGTGGGGGCGCAGGGATCCCTCTTCGGGGTTGTAGGTGGCCACCAAGAGAGGCCGGCAGGGGTGTTGCAGACTCAGCCCCTCTCGTTCCAGGCGGTTGACCCCATCCCCCACCACCGTCAGCAACAAGTTGACGATGGCGTCGTCCAAGAGGTTGATGTCATCCATATAGAGCACGCCCCGGTGGGCAGCAGCCAAGAGCCCTGGCTGGAAGACCGTTTCCCCCTGCCTGATGGAGGCCTCCACATCGACGGATCCCAGCAGCCGATCTTCGGTGACGCCCAGGGGAACCTGGACAAAGGGGGGCGATATCACTTGGGTGGGCGGCACCTCTCCGGCTGGGTAGCGAGCCTTGGCCCAGTCGGACCAGGTATCCGGCTGCGCTGGATCGTCGTTGCAATAGGATCCCGCAATCACCTCGATGGGCGGTAGCAAGGCGTGGATCCCTCTGGCCAAAACCGACTTGGCGGTGCCGCGAGGCCCCACCAGCACCACACCCCTTAGGCTGGGATCCACTGCTGCCAGCAGCAGAGCCAGCTTGGCCGCCTGTTGCCCCACTACAGCGGTGAGGGGAAAGGTACAAGGAGCGGATAGAGTTGCGGATCCCATGGTTGGCGGGTAGGCTTGGCGAGCAACGGTTCAATCGAGCAGATTCGCAGCGGAGCGGGAGCTGTACACCCCAGTCTATCGCTTGAGTGCTCCGCACCGCCTTTGCAACTGAGATTTTCTGGGGAGGTTCCAAACCGGCTCCAGACAGTTCCCCAAGCCCTCTCCCAAGGGGAAGGGGTAGGTCGGAATCAAGGCCACCAATGGCCTACGGCGACTGGGAATACCCCTGGTGAGCCGCCGCTGTTTGGTGGTCATCTTCTGTTCAAAATGGGCATCACTTCAGCGGGTTGCAATCATCACGTGTTTGGTGATTTGGTAGTCGCGCACCGCTTCTGCCGAGAGATCTTTGCCAAATCCCGATTGCTTAAAGCCGCCATGGGGGGCCTCAGAGGCAATGGGAATATGGTCGTTGATCCAGACGGTGCCGAACTCCAGATCGGCGGCCAACCTCATCGCTCGTCCGATGTCTTGAGTCCACACAGAAGCCGCCAGCCCGTATAGGACGTCATTGCCCAAGCGTAGCGCTTCCGCTTCTTCGCGAAACGAGCCGAGCGTGAGAACCGGCCCAAAAACCTCACTCTGTACGATCTCCGCTTTTTGATCGACATTGGCAATCACCGTGGGTTCATAGTAGTAGCCCTGGGCAAGCTGGGAAGGGATCCGACCGCCGGTCAGCACCTTGGCTCCCTCTGCTTTGGCCCGCTCCACAAATCCCATCACCCGCTCCCGCTGGGCTGCTGAGACCAAAGGCCCCATCTCCACTCCCGCCTCGAAAGGGGATCCCACCGTTACTTTGCGCATGGCTTCTACAATGGCCTCTTGCGCCTGCGCCAGCTTGCTCTCGTGCACATAGACGCGGGTGGCTGCCGTACAGTCTTGGCCGGTATTGACGGTGGCAGCAAATGTGGCCTTGGCAGCAACGGTCTCTACGTCCGCATCCTCGAAGACGATAAACGGCGCTTTGCCCCCCAGTTCCAAATGCACCCGCTTCAGGGTATCTGCCGCTGTCCGCATCACCTGCTTGCCGGTGGCGGTAGAGCCGGTAAGGCTGACCATGCGCACCTGGGGGTGCTCCACCAGGGCTTGGCCGGTAGCATTGCCTCCGGTAACGATATTGACTACCCCGGGCGGGATCCCAGCCTCGGCGATCAGTTCCCCCAGCATCAGGGTGGTCAGGGGGGTGGCAGGAGCGGGCTTGAGCACCACCGTACAGCCGGCGGCCAGGGCGGGGCCGATCTTCCAGACGGCCATCATCAGCGGATAGTTCCAGGGGGTAATTTGAGCGCACACCCCCACCGGCTCTTTGCGAAAGAGGGAGGTGTAGCCCTTGGCATATTCCCCGGCGCTAAAGCCATGGATGTCGCGGGCGGCAGCGGCGAAGAAACGCAGATTATCCACCGCAAACGGCAAATCTCCCCCTAAGCTGAGGAACTCGTAGGGCTTGCCGGTGTTTTCCGATTCCACACGAGCCAGTTCTGGGGCACGAGCCTCGATCAGATCTGCCAATTTCCAGAGGGCCAGGGATCGCTCGCCGGGGGTGAGTTTCGACCAACGGCCATCGTAGAAGGCTGTTTGGGCGGCCTGCACCGCCCGATCCACATCGGCAGGGCTGGCATCCACCGCCTCTGCCAGTTTCTCGCCGGTGGCCGGGTTCTCGATGGTCATCAGGCCCCCCCCTTGGCTATCGACCCATTGGCCGTCGATCCAGAGTTTGTAGGCCATAGCGATGTCCTCAACAGCTTGGTGAAATGGCTCTCCCCATTGTGCCGAATCTTTTTGGCTCGGCTTGAATCATAAGCTTCATTCAACTTTGGCAACTTTGGGGTGCAGAGATGGGATCCTTTGGGATTGGGATGGCCCAAACGGCTATTCGCAAAGCGGGCCGTAGACTGTGGCCAACGGCGCACTGGTGAGGATCCCGCATCTGCTAACTAACGGAGGTGCAGGGGCAATCAGTCCTGCACTCTACCCGCAGGGTGAGCACCGGGATACAGGGATCCCCGCCATACCTCTGAGCGAAATCTGTAGCAAAACCTACTTATGCTGGTGTAACCTACAAGCACCGGATTGATCCAGATGCCTGCCAACAAGCCGCTCGCGTCAGCGGGACGGAGGCCTTGCTGTTGGCGTGGCTGGAGATTGGCCAGGACGTATACAACTACACTTTGCCGGAAATCAACGAGTGGATAGCATCTTGCTCTTGGCCGGTGGACAGGGGTTCCTGGGTGCAGGAGTCCATCCTGCCTGCCGATGCACCGTTCCCTGTGGATTAGACTTGTTTTGCAAGCTGGCAGTAGCCAGGGAGGCTGGGGAAGGGAAACTGCCTGTTCAGTCGGTCTGTCGGGGGTTGTAGACCCAGACAAGTGGCGTGGGGCAGGAATGCCCGACCGCGAGGTAAGGACTCCGTCCTGCTGACGGGAAGGGTGGCCCGCGCTCTATCCACAGGACGAGCGCCGGGAGGATGTCACGCATCCACCCTAGCTCTGGATTGGGAAGGATGGCCAGCGCTTTTGCACAGGCGCAGCAGGGCACAGTCTCAGTACCCTGGTTGATTGAGTCAATGCAGAGGTGGGATCCCTCTGTTGGGATAGCCGTTAGGGAGGCAGGTTCACGATGCAACTGCGAACAGCTCTGCCGCTGTTGTGCCTTTCTCTCTTGGTAGCTGCTTGCCGGCCCGGCGGGCCACCTCGCAGCATGGGGGGTGAAGGGGGCGGAGAAGGCCAACCCACACCAGTGGCCGTCGGCAGGGTAGAGGAACAGCAAATCGAAGAGACTTCAGAGTTCATGGCCAGCCTCGGATCCCAGCAGGTGGCCAGTATCCGCCCTCAGGTCAGTGGACAGGTGACCCAGGTGTTCGTGCAGCTGGGATCCCAGGTGGCTGCCGGAGCCCCTCTCTTTGAGATCGACAGCCGGCAGCAACAGGCGGCGGTGGCCGGCCAAACGGCGGGGATTGCCGCAGCCCAAGCCAACCTGGAGAGCGGCCGGGCCGTGCTCAGCCAGTTGCGGGCGGATCGGCTGCGGCTGGAGGCAGCGGCGGAGTTTGCCCGGGAGCAGCACGAGCGCAACCTGCGCCTCTTGGCCGAGGGGGCCATCAGCCAGGCGCAAGCGGATCAATCCAGCCGCGACCTGCGCCAGGCGGAGGCGGCTTTGGCGGCGCAACAGGAGCAGATCCGCGCTCAGGAGGCCGCGATCTTGCGGGCAGAGCGGGAGGTGCAGCGAGCCCAGGCCGAGGCGGAGCGGCAACAGGTGCAACTGCAGTTTTTCCAGGTTACAGCTCCCTTTGCCGGCATTGTGGGGGATGTTTTGGTGCGGCAAGGGGACTACGTGACGCCTCAGACGGTTTTGACCACCTTGACCCAAACCCAGGCGCTGGAGCTCAACCTCAACATCCCGTTGCAGCGGGCCCCCCAGCTGCGCATTGGCACGCCGGTGCAGATCCTGGATAGCCGCGGCGAGGTGATCGGCAGCAGCCAAATCTCTTTCATTGCTCCCGAAGCCAACGCCGCCACGCAATCGGTGCTGGCCAAGGCTCTTCTGGAGAACCCTGCCGGCCAGTTGCGCTCGGCCCAGTTTGTGCGGACTCGGGTCATCTGGGAGGAGCGGCCGGCCTTGCTGGTGCCGGTGACGGCGGTGGCCCGCTTGGGGGCGCAAACCTTTGTCTACACGGTGCAGACAACGGAGCCGCCAGCAGAGGGCATGCCCCCGGGGGCGGTGGCGGTGCAAAGGCCGGTGCAGCTGGGATCCATCTACGGAAACAGCTATGAGGTGCTGGAGGGTTTGGAGGCCAATGAGCCAATTGTGCTGAGCGGCCTGCAGAAAATCCGCGATGGCGCCCCGATTGTCGATGAGGTGCTTTTTCAGCAGAGGATGCAGCCACAAGGGGGAGGGAGACCTCCTGGATCCCCGCCCTAGGTCCTCTCTCCGGCGGTTTCCCAACTCAGCTATCCCCTTTCACTCCTCACTGCGCTGGACTATGTTTGTTGACTTTTTCATTCGCCGCCCTGTTTTTGCCAGCGTCTGCTCCATCCTGATCGTGCTGGTGGGGGCGGTGAGCATTCCCCTACTGCCGGTGGACTACTACCCACAGGTGGCGCCGCCAGCGGTGAGGGTGACTGCTGTTTATCCTGGGGCCAACGCCGAGACGGTGGAGACGGCGGTAACCAATGTGCTGGAGCAGGAGATCAACGGCGTCGAGGGTATACGGTCTATCGCCTCGGTGAGCAGCAGCAACGGCACCAGCCAGATCACCGTTACCTTCAGCCCGGATCGGGATCTGGACACGGCGGCTGTGGATGTGCAGAACCGGGTGGCGCGGGCCCAGGGCCGGCTGCCGGCGGAGGTGATCCAAAACGGCATCAGCGTGGAAAAGGCCGGCGACAGCGCCTTTGTGCTGGTGTTGGCGCTGCGCTCAGAGGCGGGGGAATACGACGAGCTGTTTTTGAGCAACTACGCGGAGCTGTTTGTGCGGGATGCTTTGCGGCGCATCCGCGGCGTCAGCGATGTCATCATTTTCGGGGAGCGCACCTATGCCATGCGCATCTGGCTGGATCCGACGCGGCTGGCCAGCTATGGTCTGACAGCTCTGGATGTGGTAAACGCAGTGCGCCAGCAGAATATCCAGGTGCCCGCCGGCCAAATTGGCGGCCAGCCCAGCCCCCCGGATCAGGAGTTTCAGATCAGCGTCCAGGCCACGGGGCGGCTGTCGCAGCCGGAGGAGTTCGCCCAGATCGTTCTCAAGGCCAACGCCGATGGCAGCTTGGTGCGCATTGCCGATGTGGGCCGGGTAGAGCTGGGGGCCCAAAGCTACGATACGTTCTTCCGCATCGGGGGGCAGGAGGCGGTGGGGATCGCCATCACCCAACAACCGGATGCCAACGCCCTAGAGGTGTCGCGGCAGGTGCGGCAGACGTTGGCGCAGCTGGCGGAGAGTTTTCCGCCCGGCTTGATCTACGAGATCCCTTTCGACGCCACCCTGTTCATTACCGAGTCGGTGCAGGAGGTGATTTTCACTCTGTTGCAGGCGATTGGCCTGGTGGTGTTGGTACTGTTCATCTTTTTGCAAGATTGGCGCGTCACCCTCATTCCCACCGTTACAATTCCGGTGGCGCTGCTGGGGACCTTCGCCTTTGTGCGCCTGTTTGGCTTTTCCATCAACACTTTGACTCTGTTCGGCCTCACCCTGGCCACTGGCTTGGTGGTGGACGACACCATTGTGGTGGTGGAGAATATCTCCCGCTACATCCGCGACCGCGGCATGCGGCCTCTGCAGGGGGCCTCGGCGGGGATGAACGAGGTGTTGGGGGCGGTGATCGCCACGACGCTGGTGCTGCTGGGGCTATTTGTGCCTGTTGCTTTCTTTCCTGGCACCAGCGGTCGCATCTACCAGCAGTTTGCCGTCACCATTGCCGTGTCGGTTTCGCTGTCCACGTTTAATGCCATTACCTTGGCTCCGGCTTTGTCGGCGCTGCTAATTCGCCCCCGCTCAGAGCAGATGTTTTGGCTGCTGCGCTGGTTTGACCGCGCCGTGGAAGGGATCCGAGCGGCCTACTGCCGCCTGCTGGAGCTGGTGGTGAAGCTGCGGCTGCTGGTGGTGACGGGGTTTATTGCCTGTTTGGGCCTCACCTACTGGCTGTTCCAGGTTGTGCCGACGGGGTTTGTGCCGGATGAGGATCAGGGCTTTTTCATCACCATTGTTCAGGGGCCGCCGGGGGTCTCCCTTCACTACACCGACGGGGTGATTCGGCAAGCCACAGCCGTTTTGGAGGGGATCCCTGAGATCGAAAATCGGGTGATCGTGGGGGGGTTCAGCTTTACCGGGCCCTCGCCGGGGAATGGGCTGATCTTTGCCACCCTCAAGCCCTGGGAAGAGCGGCGGCAACCGGAGCAATCGGCGCAAGCGATTGTCAACCGGCTATTTGGGCCTTTTTTGGGCGGGATCAGCCGCGCATTGGTGATCCCGATCCTGCCGCCGGCCATTCCCAATTTGGGGGTTGCGGGCGGGTTTACTTTCCAGCTTCAGGATCGGGGGGTGAACGATTTCAACCTCTTGGAGCAGACGGCCAACACCCTGTTTTTTGTGGGCAACTCGCCGCCCCCGCCGGGCCAACCCCCCTTGGGCTTGCAGATTAACCCGCCCACCTTCAACGCCAATTCGCCGCAGCTAGAAGTACAGGTGGATCGGGAGATGGCCCAGTTGTTGGGGATCCCTCTGTTGGATGTCTTCGGCACGCTGCAGACGCTGCTGGGGGGCACCTACGTCAATGATTTCGACCTGTTCAACCGCAACTACCGGGTCTATGTGCAGGCGGATCAAGCATTCCGAGGTAACCCGGAAAGCATCGGCCAGTTCTACGTGCGGGGTGGGCAGGGGCAGCTCTTGCCGTTGAGCACCCTGGTTCAGGTGGAGGAGACCACCAGCCCGGCCATCATCAACCACTTCAACCTCTTCCGCTCGGTGGAAATTCAGGGCAGCGCCCTGCCGGGCTTTAGCTCAGGGCAAGCGATTCGGGCTATGGAAACTCTAGCCGCCCAGTTGTTGCCGCAGGGGTTTGGCTTCGAGTGGTCGGGCCTGTCGCTGGAAGAAATCGAGTCGGGAGGACAGGCGCCGCTGATCTTTGCTTTGGGCTCGGTGTTCGTCTTCCTGGTGCTGGCGGCGCAATTTGAGAGCTATGTGGATCCCTTGATCATTTTGTTGGCGGTGCCGCTGGCGGTTCTTGGGGCTCTTTTGGCGCAACTGCTGCGGGGCTTGACCAACGACGTCTTCTGCCAAGTCGGGTTGGTGATGTTGATCGGGCTGGCCAGCAAAAACTCCATCTTGATTGTGGAGTTTGCCAACCAGTTGGTTGCCCAAGGGATCCCCCTGGTTAAGGCTGCAGTGCAGGCGGCAGAGACCCGCTTCCGCGCGATTCTCATGACGGCCTTGAGCACCATACTTGGCATTTTCCCGCTGGCAGTGGCCAGCGGGGCCGGGGCCGCCAGCCGTCAGTCTCTGGGCACGGCGGTGATCGGCGGCATGTTCGTCTCGACAATGCTCAGTTTGCTGGTGGTGCCGGTGCTCTATGTCGTGATCAAGGGGATCCAGGTGCGAATTTTGGGGGGATCCCCTTCGCCTGTGGATCTGGCGCATCTGCCCCCACCGGAGGATCCCAAGGATCTGCTGCCTGGTGGCGACAGCGTTGGGTAGCAAGAGGGATCTGCTTGCTTCTTCTCTTCTGGCGGAAAAGCGAGTGGGGGAAGGGGGCACCTTTCATCCACCGCAGGCCCTGTCCTCGAGCAGTTCGGACTCGGCTTCGCTGGGCATTTTTTCCCAGAACTGAGCCAGGTGTTGCAGGCCCACAAAGCCCAACTGCCAGAGGATCAAGGCTAGAGGGCCGTGCTGCTGCCGTTGGATCTTCAGGGCCAGAGCCAGTTGTTTGGGCTTGAGGAGCTGTTGCTGCTCAGCAAACTGGCAGAACTGTCGATCCCATTGGCTAAGGGCTTGTAAATCCGGCAGGGTCGGTTCCATAGGTTTGGCCAGGCAGGAAAGGATTGAATGTCGAGGATCGGGATCCTCGTACTGATTCTGGGGATCTTCTTGCGGATCCCTTGCAACAGGTTTCTTCCAGGGTATGTGACCACCCAGGCCCTCCCAAGGCCGGTTAGGGCAGAGAGGACTGAGCTTTGTCGCAAAGCTGGCTTATAGATCCTGGCAGGACGGTCTATCCCCAGGGGTCGTCGTCGAAGGGACTATCTGACCAATAGCCACTCTGCTGGGATGGGGGGGGCTGTTGGGGAAGGGGCGGCGTGTAAGCAGGAGGCGGTGTTGGGATGGGGGTGGGTTTTTCCAGATCCTCAAGTCGAGGCAGGTCGGCGGGCTTGGGCTCGACACCAAGGCTTCTCAGCTTGGCTTGCGTTTCTTGCACTTGCGCATTGAGCTCTTCCAGGTAGGCGCGGTAGTGGTTGGCAGCTTCCAGGTACTGCTTGGCTTTCTTTTCGTTTTCCTGGACGACCGCCTCCAGTTCTTTGGTGCGAACGGTGTAATCGGCCTCTTGATTGGTGAGGTTTTCGATAGCTTGATTGAGTACAGCCCGCCGGCGCTCCAGTTGGGCTACGATTTCCGACAACTGTCGTTCTCGCTCGCTGAGGCTGCGTTCGCGGTTTTGGGTTTGTTCCAGTTGAAAGCTAGCCTGGCTTAACTGCTCTCGCAAATACATCACCTGGGGCTCTGTCTCGTTGCGTTCCTGCTGCAACTCAAAGACCCGGGCTTCCAAGTGATCTTTTTCCTGCTGCAACACTTCCCGCTCGTTCAAAAGACGGGTGTAGAGCTGGTTGAGAAAGTCCACCTCCATCACCACTTGGCTAAGCTGAGTGGCGTATTCCCCAACCAAAGCCAACTCCCGAGCGAGGTTTTGGGTTTCACTGGTGGCTTGATCGGTGAAAAACTGGGGAAGTTGGGTGGTTTCTCTGAGGCGTTGGGTAAATTGCTTGAAGCGGAAAGAAAAGTTGCTCGCCATTGCCGGTGCGGTAGCCTCGAAGATCAGGGGAATGCCGATGGTTGGATTTCACAGGGCTTGGATTGCTTCCAATCTACTTGGATTGCTTCCAATCTAACATTGAGCTACAGCTTTTGCGGAAGCTTGCCTTAGGTGGGATCGGGGGGAGTTTCAGGGGCCGGCATGGCAACTTCCCCAGAGGGATCCCGCTTCTCGGATTCCGGCTGGGGGTTTTCTGTCGCTCTGTTTTTAACCTTGTCTTTTTGGTCTTTCGAGGTGCCTTCTGAATCTTGGCCGGAGATGCGGCGCAACAGCCGTTGCAGGAGTGGGCTGCGGCGATTGCCGATGACGGAGAAGCGGCTTTCAATCTCCTCGACGGGGACGGGATCCATTTGGGCCAGCTCCGGCTCGCTGAGGAGGAGTACCCGTATCGTTGCAATGGGGATCTGCAAGAATAGGTTGGATCCCCAAAACCCAAAGGCAGCTATGGCTAGGCCTGCCAGACGGGTGCCGTTGCCAGGGGTGAGCGGGGCAAAGAGGGGGGCAAAGTCGTAGAGGCGCTCACCGACTTCCAGCATCAGGATTGCCGCCAACAGCGTCAAAATCTTATGTTCGGGGCTGAGGAAGGCGGCCAAGATGCGGCGCTGCTCGAGGGTGAGTTCTTCTGGGGGGACAGAAGCCACCCACACGCTAAAGATGTCAAACGGTTTGCGCCACTGCATAGCAAAGACCGGCCCAATGCCCACCACGGCCACCCAAGCCTGCTCCGCCCCCACCGGCAGGAGGGGATCCCCTGTGGCCAGCCCGATCAGGGTCAGCCCCACCCACAAGGGGAAGAGGAGGATGCCGGCGGCATGGATCCAGAGGAAAGGTTCCTGCCAATGGCTGCGCATGGGGAGATGCCAAAAGGGACAGGGGAGAGCAGGGCTAGGGGCGGGATTTGTCCACCACTTCCAATTCTGTGAGGCGGAAGGTGACTAATTTGTCCCAGTTGCCGCCTTCAAAGAGGACAGCGGCATGGTTGTCGGTAACCCGCTGTACCTGGCCCTCAAAGCAGTAGTAGGTGTCGTTGGGGTTGATGACCCGCACGGCAACGCCGGGGTAGATCGGGGGAAGGGCTTCGAGGAGGGTTGGGGTTGGAGTCGTGTTCACGTTTCAGCTATCCTCTTTTTTTGCAGAAGCTCTGCCTTACTATTATGGGGGAAAGCCCCTCTCTTGCCGAGTCTCCCCCTCGTTGAGCTTCTTCCCACAGCGGTTCGCCGAGGGTTGGGCAATGGCTGAGGTGTGGCTTCCAGCCCGCTAACACGAAAGGGGCCTGCACTGCAACTTCGACGGTCAACCCAGCTCCCCCTCAAGGCCCCAGACCATGGCTACCGGCGCACAGTCTTCCCCCTCCCAACTCTGGCATGTGTTGGTGATCGATGATGAGCAGGGACGGCGGGCTGTGGCCCTCAGTGCTGCCACCTATTCCATCGGCAGGGATCCCAGCAATGCGATTGTCATCGATTCGGCGGCGGTTTCCCGGCAACACGCGCTGCTGCTGCGGCTACCCCACAAAGATGGCCAATATACCTACCGGCTGCTGGACGGCAATATCGAGGGCAAGCGCAGCACCAACGGCGTCTCGGTGAATGGGCAGAGATGTTTGAGCTGGGATCTCAAGGATGGGGATCAGATCCTGTTGGGGGATCGGGTGCGGATGCAGTACTGCATTCGTCGGTTGTCGGACGAAGATTTTCAGCAGTATCTCCAGTCTGTAAGCTTTCGCAGCGTGAAGGCGGAGGTGGTGGATCGACGCTCCACAACACTGCAGCGGTTTGATCCGCCCTCGATGCAGGCAATTTTGTCCCAAGAGGAGACGACGGAGAAGATTGAAGGCGTGAGGCCCCGACGTCGCCATCCGCTGCGGCTGCTGTTCCAGACCCTCTGGGGGCGTTTGAGGGGGAAGCTGAGATAATTTAGCCCTCAGGAATGCCCACCCGTTCTGAGTCTGGGAGCGCTGATGCAGTCTCGTCGGCACCGCCTTTGCGCTCTTGCTCTGACGCTTCTGCCTGCAAGTCCAGGAGGGAGGGGGAGTTGGCTTCCCCAATCAACACTCCCCGCAGCCAGAGGGGAGCGACAAAGGTGGTGGCAATCACCATGACGATAATGCTGACATCGAGGGCATCGGAGAGAACTCCACTGGCGGCCCCCACACCGGCAAACACCAGGCCCACCTCACCCCGGGGAATCATGCCCACTCCGATGGCGTAGCGGTTGATGCCCGGCTTGCCAAAGGCCCCCAAGCCCGCTGCTAGCTTGCCCACAATGGCAACTCCGATCAAGAAGACGGCAATGATCAGCCCCTCTCGGTTGACGGGGAGGGTGGGGTTGAGTACGGCAAGGTTGGTTTTGGCCCCAACGCAGACGAAGAAGATGGGCACCAGTAGGTCGGAAATGGGCTTGATCTGTTCTTCCAGCTCTTGCCGTTTCTCGGTTTCGGCCAAGATTAAGCCAGCGGCAAAGGCGCCCAAAATCGCTTCTAGATGAATGATTTGCCCTACATAAGCCAGCAGAAAGGCCAGCACGAGGGCGGGCAGAAGGGGGTTACCTCGGGTCTTCAGGCTGTTGAGAAGGGCCACAAAGTAGGGGCTGAGAAGGCGCCCCAAAACAATGGAGCCGACCAAGAAGAGGATGGCACTGAGGATGATGATGCCAATATCGGAAAGGTTGACTTCTCCGTTTTTGGCCAAGCCCGCCACCACGGCCAAGATGATGATGCCCAACACGTCATCCAAGACGGCGGCGCCGATGATCACCTGTCCTTCTGGGGAGGTGAGTTTTTGCAGCTCGGCCAAGACGCGGGCGGTGATGCCGATGCTGGTTGCTGTGAGGGCAGCGCCGGCAAATATGGCGGGGATAACGGGCACATGAAACAGGTAGAGCAAGCCCAGGGTTCCGGCCAGGAAAGGCACAGCGACCCCGATGACGGCTACGGCTGCGGCTTGAGGGCCGACCCGCAACAGCTCGGCCAGATCCGACTCGAGGCCGATTTCAAACAAAAGGACGATCACCCCGATCTCGGAGAGGATGTCGATGATCTGGCTTTGGGAGGAGAACACCTGTACCAGGGATCCCTCGTCGAGGCCGGCAGTGGCTTGCAGAAATTGCATCAGTGCTGAGGATTGAGCCAAGGTGTGCAGCTCTTGGCCGGAAACTTGTCCTTCTGGGAAGACAAGCAACCCCAGAGCGGAGGCCCCTACCGCGACGCCCCCCAGCAGTTCTCCCAACACGGGGGGAAAACTCAGGCGAACGGCGATTTCTCCGGCAATACGGCTGGCCAGATAGATGACCACCAGAGCCATCAGCACCGCCGCCAAGATCAGGGGTAAAAGATTGGCAGCCCCTTCCGGTTCAAGGGGGGCAGCGGCTTCAACAGCAAGCAACACTGAATCTAGGTTGTTCAACAGCAAGATCTCACCCTCAAATGATGAACAGCTTTTTGTCTCGGGCCGGCCCTGGTGGGAACGCTGCCGTTCCCATTCCTTTCGCCCTTCTGCTGGAAGACCGTTATAGAAGCTAACCTCCCTTGGAAACTGTTGGCAACGCCCAGGTAGGCACTCTTATACTCCAGATAATTCCTGCTTATCAGGACGTTAGTCTCTTCTTCGTCACCCTTCGTCACCGGTCATCACAGGGGTCTGCCTAAAGGGGCTATCAGATCCCCTTCCACCACTCATGACGAACCGGTTGTTCGCGCTTAGTAGCTAGGTGGGGTGACTACCGGTGACTACAGGTGACTACGCGGTAGTCACCGCCAAAACCCGCTCTGTGCAAGGGTTTGGGGGCATTCGGTGACTAAGTGACTACGCATGACACCCCAGACTCCATTGGCCGAATGAGAACAGGGATCCCAGCGTGGATGGGATCCCTGTGGGGAGCGTAAGTTGCTTTGGAGTGGTGCCAATGGTGGCGGCTAGGATATCACGGTACCTTGATAGGACGGCCTGGTGTTCGAGCGGTTTGCCGACCATGATGCCGGTTGGATCCCTGGTCGGGTTCGCGTAGCCACTGTTGAATTCGACGATGTTTACCTTGGAGACCGCACATGTCAGAGCTCGAACGCTCTTTGTTCCAGCACGGTATCGAAATGTCCGGCTGGTTGCTGCCTCCCTTGGAAGCCACTGAAGAGGATCCTCCGGAAGCTGGTGTGCCGGGTACCGGTAACCCGCTGCAAGCTCAGGTTTCTTTTCCCGAGCTGCTACCGAATACTCTGGGGGCGACGCTGCATCAGTTTGCAGAAAGACTAGGTTGTGTTGATCTTTCATTTGAGCCAAAAGAGAGCACTGACGAGATAGAGAAAACTCAAGAAGTTCCTGGCCAATTTGTCAAAACGAGAACA
>NZ_JBSSAB010000019.1:0-57042 GCF_054058195.1 Thermostichus sp. OS-CIW-29 | reverse complement strand
TCAGGACTTGGGTCATGGTTCTATCATAACTTCCGCATTCCTCCCGACACTGACCCTACGGGTACAGTGCGGGGCTCCTGCGATTTCTAGCTGACCCCTATCCCGGCAAGACTTGTTGCTGCCAGAGGGCCTCCAGTTGCACCGTGTATTCGGAGTTCACGATGGGCACTGCCCCAGCAATGGCCTCTTGAATGGGGATCCCGGCAGCAGCCTCCAGTTGGGCAAAAGCTGTTTGGTAGTCGGCAGACAACCGGCTGACATCGATGAGCGGCAGATCCCCCCAAACCTCCGGCTTGAACTTTTCCAATTGCCCCTCCGGGCTGGCCAAAACCTCCGCCAGGACCATTGCCCCCCAAGGATTGGCCGCATTAATGGGAATGGCTGTAAACGAGGGATCGATCAAGCTGGTGCCCGGGATCCCATAGGGGGTGGTGCTGGGGGGAAATTGGCCGTTGCCCTTGCGTAAGATCACCTGATCGATAAAGGTGGGGATGAGCCACACTTCGCCGTTGGCAAAAAGCTCCGCCAGGCGGGCAAAGGTGGGCGGGTAGGTTTGGCCCTGTCTCCACAGGAAGGGATCCAGCTTTCTCAGGTATTCCACCAGGGCAGGGGATTGTCGCGCCCAGAGATCGGCATCGAAGTCCGGCCCGCTGTACTGAGCATAGCCCCCGGTCACGCCGTAGAAGGCGCTCAACAAAAAGCGGCTGCCATGAAAATCCGGCGGGGCCACGTAGGTAAATCGCCCTGGATTGGCCTCTGCCCAAGCCAACAGTTCGGCGTAGCTCTGGGGGGGATTGGGTACCCGTTCGGCATCATAGGCCATCAAAAAGTAGTTGCCGGTGTAGGGCGCAGAATAGCCCTCGGTGGGCAGGCCAAAATCCGTTGCAATATCGGCGGGATCGTAGAAGGGCAAGCTGGGCAATTTCTCAGCAAAAGGGCCGAAGAGCAAATTCCCCTGCTTGAGGGTGCGGAAGTTGTTGCCATTGATCCAGATGAGATCGATGCTGCCGCCGCTGAGCAGCCCGGCCTGTACCTCCCCAATCACCTTGTTGACTGCTTCAACGGTATCCGTGAGCGGGATCCGGTTCAAGCGAATGCCATAACGCTCCTGCAACTGGCTTTTCACCCAGCCATCCACGAAGCCGTTGATGGCCTCGCTGCCGCTCCACATGGCCCAGTTGACAGAGCTGCCCCGCGCCCGCTCCAGAATATCCGCCCAGCTCAAGGATCCCAGATCCACCATGTTCTGGGGGGCATTCTGGGCCAACGGAGAGCCTTGACTCAACACCCAAGCCCCCAGGGATCCCAGGCCGGCCAACACCTGCCGCCGCTTCCAGATAACGCTTTTGGGTTGCATAGCCTTGCCACCATCCCCATCAAACTTTCAGGTTCCAGATTCAACTTAAACTGATACATTTACGCTGAACACTGCTGATCATTACTGCTCAACGGTGCAGCGATAGCATTCTGTCCTTTTCCGAACAGAAAGGCGGTATCCCGCAAAGCTCTGAGCATAACACCCAGAGCGCCTTGCCAATCTCGTGGTAGCCTATGGCTGCACTTTGGGCATCTAAACACCTTTGCGCCACCCAACTTGGTGTGGATGTGCCCGCACTTGGTACAGGTTTTGCTGGTGTACGCTTCCGATACTTCCACGACGACCACGTTTTTCTTTTTGGCTTGAAACTTCAGGAACTGCTGGAACCGATAGTGCGCCCAGGTGAGCATCGCCCTTGCTGTCTTGCTACCAAACTTCCTCCCTGCCTTGGCAACCATCTTGGCTGACTCGAAAGTGGGGAGGAATATCAATCGGTAGTTATCCGTTAGGAACGCCGCTACCTTGCGATGGCACTCGTCCACCAAGTTCCTGATTCTCTCCCGCAGACGAAACGCCGCTTGCCGCATTCGCCTACGTTTGAGTCTCGGTGCTTTGCTCAGCCTAGATTGCAGATCGTCTAGGTGGTAGCACAGCCGAGCGATTCTACCAAAGTCCCCCTTGGCAATATTTACAAAACCTGCCCCATCAAACCCTGTAAGGAAGCTTCTTACCCCAGGGTCAAGCGCAACCACCCCCTTTGCTAACGAACACTGCTCGTTCACGGGCTCAGGAAAGATGGCATACCATCTGTCTTTCACCCGCATTAGCTCAGTTCCACGTGCCCATTCTCTGGGCATCTCCTCGGATGCACGGAACGCCAAACCTCGGGTGAGTTTCGGATACCACGTCCCATTGCGAAAGTTGCCGGCGTTGAATTGCAGCGTATGCGACCTGTCCCGCACACTGCGAAACCTCGCGTCTTTGCTTCGGCGAAACGCCAACCACGCCTCGACGACCGCGTTCTGCTTGATGTGGCAGGGGGCGTCCTTTACCCACTGGGGCAGGTCGGAGCGCAGGATGATGTCCCGCAGCTTTCTGGCCGTTCTTGGAACACCATGCTGACGCTGATAGGCAATCGCTTGGTTGTAGCAGTACCGGCACGCCGCTTGCCAACGCTTCCAAACCTTAGCCAGCGCTGGCTCCGGATAAATCCGTATCTTTCTCGATTGCAGCCCGGTATTTTCTGAGTCCGTAGAGCCGACTGCTGAAGCAGTGCAGGATGGTGAGGATATCCTCAACCAGTTCCTGTTGGGGAGAAAGGTGGTCGTCATCGAGAACCAAGATTTCGCAGCCGTATTGACGGCAGTACCACTCAACGAACTCAAATCCAAACCGGCAGAGTCGATCCCGATGAGCGACCACAATTGTTCCGACATCTCCCGCACGAACTCGTTCCAATAAGGCAAGGAACTTTGGTCTTTTGAAGTCGAGACCGCCGCCAACCTCTCCGACCACTTCGGCTCCAGGATAGAGGTTAACCAGTCTTGCAATCTGTCTCTCCAAGTCTGGTTTCTGCCCTCGACTGCTGACTCGGGCGTACAAAACGACTCGTTTGACTTTTCTTGGCGTTTTGATGTAGCTGTCGAGGTCATACCTTCTCGCCCTACCGGATGGTGTGCGTATTGCCTTGATCCAACCTTTCTGTTCCCATCGCCTCAAAGTGTGGAGACATACCCCGAAATAGTCCGCCGCTTCTCTCGGTTTCACATACCTAGCCATACTAAGCAGCCACGCTGAACATACTATACGTTATTTCCAGTATAGTCCAGCATATCATTGACTAGAGTCATGCTCTCCCCTCTTCCTTTGGGAAAAGGGCTGGGGGTGAGGGATCCCCGCCAACCCCCACAGGCCACAGAGCCTCTGGCGGCAAATGGATCCACACCGTCTGCCCCGGCGCAAACACTTGGTGGGGAGCCACCCAAGCCTGCAGACTGCCCCAAGGGGCTTGCAAGGTCAGCCGTCGCTGGGTGCCCGCAAAGCGTTCCGCCATCACCTGGGCCAAGAAAACATTGTCGGCCAAGCCGGGCGGCTGGGGAAGCACCTGCACCTGTTCCGGGCGCACCGTCAGCCGCACCTGACCTTGGAGTGGCGCGTCGCTTTTCAAGAGGATCCCGTCGTTGAGGCGAAGTTGGTGACCCTCCGCCTGCGCATCGAAAAAATTGACCCCGCCAAAAAAGCGGGCAATGCGCTCGGAGCGCGGCTGCTGATAGAACTCCACAGGGGATCCCACCTGGTGTAGCTGCCCCTCAAACATCAGGCCGATGCGTTGGGCCATGGCTGTGGCTTCTGCTTGATCGTGGGTAACCAGCACCGTCGTCACCCCTGTTTCCGCCTGCAGCTCCAGGATGAGAGCCTGCATCTCTTGGCGCAGGTTGGCATCCAGGGCCGATAAAGGTTCATCCAACAGCAGCACCTTGGGCCGAATCACCAAAGCCCGCGCCAGGGCCACCCGCTGCGCTTGTCCGCCAGAAAGCTGACTGGGCCGACGCTGAGCAAACCCGGCCAATTGTACCCGCTCCAGCATGCGCAAGGCGGCAGCCTCCCGCTCTGTCCGGGGAATGCCCCGCATTTTCAGGCCAAAAGCGACATTCTCCCCCACGCTCAGGTGGGGAAACAGGCGGCTGTGTTGGGACAGCAAAGTCACGCCGCGCCGTTCCGGCGGCAGAGGGTTGAGGGGGATCCCGTCCAGCCAGATTTCCCCCGGATAGGGCAAGGGATCCGGCTCCAGCAGGCCGGCGATGAGATTGAGGGTGGTGGACTTGCCGCAGCCCGACGGCCCCAGCAGGGCGAAGATCTCCCCTGCCTCCACACTCAAAGACAAATCCCTGAGGACAGGGATCCCTCCCTTGTGGAAGCGCTTGCTGAGGTGGCGGAGAACAAGGTGGCCCATGCTTGGGTTACCGATCAAACGCTCAATAGAGCTCTCAAACTCTCCCAAATTAGAACACCCAAATTAGAACAGAAAATACCGCTGCGCCATGGGCAGCACCTCTGCCGGCTCGCAGGTGAGCAATTCTCCATCGGCCCGCACTTCATAGGTCTCCGGGTTCACCTCAATGTGGGGAGTGGCGGTATTGAGTTTCAAATCCGCTTTGCCGATCTCGCGGCAATTTTTCACCGCTACGGCCCGGCGCTGGATCCCCAGTTTTTCCGGGATCCCCAGGTCTAGGGCAGCCTGGGAGACAAAGAGGAGGCTGGTCTCGGTCAAGGCGCGGCCAAAGCTGCCGAACATGGGGCGAGGGTACACCGGCTGCGGGGTCGGAATGGAAGCATTGGGATCCCCCATCTGGGCGTAGGCAATCAGGCCCCCCTTCAGGACGATTTCCGGCTTAACCCCAAAAAAGGCCGGCTTCCATAGACACAGATCCGCCAGCTTTCCCACCTCCACCGACCCGATGACGTGGCTGAGTCCTTGGGCGATGGCAGGGCAGATGGTGTACTTGGCTACGTAACGCTTGGCCCGGAAGTTGTCGTTGCGGCTGCTGTCTTGTGGCAAAGGCCCCCGCTGCACCTTCATCTTGTGAGCCGTCTGCCAAGTGCGGATGATCACCTCCCCCACCCGGCCCATGGCCTGCGAGTCGGAAGAGATGATGCTGAACACCCCCATGTCATGCAAGATGTCTTCGGCGGCGATGGTTTGGGGACGAATGCGGCTTTCGGCAAAAGCAATATCCTCCGGCACATTCTTGCTCAGGTGGTGACACACCATCAGCATGTCCAGATGCTCTTCGATGGTGTTGCGGGTAAAGGGGCGGGTGGGATTGGTGGAGCTGGGCAGCACGTTGGGCTCAGAGGCAATGCGAATGATATCGGGGGCATGCCCACCCCCGGCCCCTTCGGTGTGGAAGGTGTGAATGGTGCGGCCATTGATGGCAGCGATAGTGTCCTCCACGAAAGCGGACTCATTTAAGGTATCGGTGTGGATGAGGGTTTGGATGTCGTACTCATCCGCGACCTGCAAACAGCTGTCGATCACCGCCGGCGTGGATCCCCAATCTTCGTGGATCTTGAGGCCGCAGGCCCCCGCTTCCACCTGTTCCCGCAAAGCTGCGGGAAAAGCCGCGTTTCCCTTGCCAAAAAAGCCCAAATTGACGGGGAACCCCTCCGCCGCCTGCAACATCTTGCCCAAGTTCCAAGCTCCAGGGGTGCAGGTGGTGGCGTTGCTGCCTGTGGCCGGCCCAGTTCCGCCCCCCAAAAGGGTGGTCACTCCCGAGGCGATGGCAAACTCGCACAGCTGCGGACAGATGAAATGCACATGGGCATCGATCCCGCCCGCTGTCAGGATCAGGTTTTCCCCGGCAATCACCTCAGTGCTGGGGCCAACCACCATGCCCGGCGTCACCCCCGCTTGGATGTTGGGGTTGCCGGCTTTGCCAATGCCGACAATGTAGCCATCGCGAATGCCCACATCCGCCTTGACAATGCCCCACCAGTCCAGGATCAGGGCGTTGGTGATCACCAGATCCAAGGCCCCGTTGGCGCGGGTGGCCGTCGGCGATTGCCCCATGCCATCGCGGATGGTTTTGCCGCCCCCAAACTTAATCTCCTCGCCGTAGGTGGTGAAATCCTCCTCCACCTCGATGATCAGTTCGGTATCCGCCAGGCGCACCCGATCCCCTACGGTGGGGCCGTAGTTGCTGACGTATTGGCGACGGGGAATCTCTAGGGTCATAGGGTGGTATCTGCAAAAGGGCTGCCAGGGTTTTACCACACATCCCCACCCAGGGGATCCCTTGCTGCTTGTTGTCTGGTTTCAACCCTTCATTAGAACCCATTGGGTCGACTGAAAATTCGTTACATATATTTACATCTATGATCGAAAAAACAATTGCCAATCGACTCCGACCTCGATGGGACAAGGGATCCCTCGTTTAATTATTGTGAAGCAACTGAGGGCTCACAAACCCTGACCTATAATGCCAGGTAAGTCCTGCCCTGGGGGAATCTTCTGCCAAGGGGTAGGGATGCTTCGTTCCTTGTCGCAAGAGAGGAGTTCTTGATGACAACTACGCCAAAGGAGCGAGAGCCGAAGGTCAAGGTGTCGGTTGATGTGGATCCGGTTCCCACCTCATTTGAGAAATGGGCTAAGCCGGGCCACTTCGATCGCAGCCTATCCCGTGGCCCCAAGACCACGACCTGGATCTGGAACCTCCATGCTCTTGCTCATGACTTCGACAGTCACACCAGCGACTTAGAAGACGTCTCTCGTAAGATCTTTTCCGCTCACTTCGGCCACTTGGCAGTGGTTTTCGTCTGGCTGAGCGGCATGTACTACCACGGAGCTCAGTTCTCCAACTATTCCGCTTGGCTGGCGGATCCGATCAACATCAAGCCCAGCGCCCAAGTGGTCTGGCCCATCTTCGGCCAAGAGATCCTGAATGGGGATGTGGGCGGCGGCTTCGAAGGGATCCGCATTACTTCCGGTCTGTTTCACCTCTGGCGAGCTGCCGGCATCACCAATGAGTTTCAACTCCTCTGCACCGCCATCGGTGGCTTGGTGATGGCCGGGTTGTGCCTGTTTGCCGGCTGGTTCCACTACCACAAGCGGGCTCCCAAGCTGGAGTGGTTCCAAAATGTGGAATCGATGCTCAACCACCACCTGGCGGGCCTGCTGGGGCTGGGTTCTTTGGCCTGGGCCGGTCACCAAATCCACGTGGCCATTCCCATCAACAAGATGTTGGATGCGGGCGTGCCGGCTGACCAGGTGCCTTTGCCCCACGAGTTCATCCTCAAGCCCGCCTTGATGAAGGAGATGTTCCCCAGCGTGGATTGGGGCATCTTCAGCGGGGTGGTGCCCTTCTTTACCTTGGATTGGGGCAAGTACGCGGAGTTTCTCACCTTCAAGGGTGGCCTGGATCCGCAGAACGGTGCCCTCTGGCTGACCGACCAAGCCCACCACCACTTGGCCATTGCCGTGCTCTTCATCGTGGCCGGGCACATGTACCGCACCAACTGGGGCATTGGCCACTCCATTAAAGAGATCCTGGAAGCCCACAAGGGCCCCTTCACCGGCGAAGGCCACAAGGGCCTCTACGAAGTGCTCACCACCTCTTGGCATGCCCAGCTGGCCATCAACCTGGCCATGGTGGGATCCCTGAGCATCATCGTGGCGCAGCACATGTACGCCATGAACCCCTACCCCTACATGGGCATCGACTACGCCACCCAGATCTCCCTGTTTACCCACCACATGTGGATAGGCGGCTTCTTCGTGGTGGGGGGTGCTGCCCACGGGGCCATTTACATGGTGCGGGACTACGACCCGGCGGTGAACCGCAACAACGTGTTGGATCGGGTATTGCGCCACCGCGACGCCATCATCAGCCACCTCAACTGGGTGTGTCTGTTCTTGGGCTTCCACGCCTTTGGCTTCTACGTCCACAACGACACCATGCAGGCCCTGGGTCGTCCGCAGGACATGTTCTCGGACACCGGCATCCAACTGCAGCCCATCTTTGCCCAGTGGATCCAGTCGCTGCACACTTCGGCCATTGCCAGCACCGCTCCCTATGTGGGCGCCTCGGTTAGCCCCATCTTTGGTGGCGACGTGGTGGCTGTGGGTGGCAAGGTGTCCATGATGCCCATGGTGCTGGGCACGGCGGACTTCATGGTGCACCACATCCACGCCATGACCATCCACATTACGGTGCTGATCCTGCTCAAGGGGGTGTTGTTTGCCCGCTCTTCCCGGTTGATCCCGGACAAAGGCAAATTGGGCTTCCGCTTCCCCTGCGATGGCCCGGGCCGCGGCGGCACCTGCCAGGTCTCCGGCTGGGATCACGTGTTCCTGGGGCTGTTCTGGATGTACAACTGCATCTCCATCGTGATCTTCCACTTCAGTTGGAAGATGCAGAGCGACATCTGGGGCACCGTCAACGCCGATGGCACGATTGAGCACATCACCGGCGGCAACTTTGCGGCCAGCGCCATTAACATCAACGGCTGGTTGCGGGACTTCCTGTGGGCGCAATCGGTGCAGGTGATCAACTCCTACGGCTCGGCTCTGTCGGCTTATGGGCTGCTCTTCTTGGGCGCTCACTTTGTCTGGGCCTTCAGCCTGATGTTCCTGTTCAGCGGTCGCGGCTACTGGCAGGAGCTGATTGAGTCCATCGTTTGGGCCCACAACAAGCTAAAAGTCGCTCCGGCCATTCAACCCCGCGCTCTGAGCATCATTCAGGGTCGGGCGGTCGGTGTGGCCCACTACCTGTTGGGAGGGATCGTCACCACCTGGGCGTTCTTCCTGGCACGGTTCGGCGCACTCGGCTAAGGCAAGGAGGAAGAGAGAATCATGACAACTGCAACTCGTTTTCCCCAATTCAGCCAAGACCTGGCCAGCGATCCCACCACGCGTCGGCTGTGGTATGGCATTGCCACCGCCCACGACTTCGAGACCCACGATGGCATGACGGAGGAGCGGCTTTACCAAAAGCTGTTCGCCACCCACTTTGGCCATCTGGCAATCATCTTCCTGTGGGCCTCCGGCAACGTCTTCCACATTGCTTGGCAAGGCAACTATGAGCAATGGGTAGCCAACCCCACGGGTGTCACCCCCATCGCCCACGCCATCTGGGATCCCCACTTTGGCAAGGCAGCGGTGGAAGCCTTTACCCAACCGGGGGGCGGCGGCCCCGTCAACGCGGCCTACTCTGGCCTGTACTACTGGTTCAACACCATTGGCCTGCGCACCAACGGCGATCTCTACGCCGGTGCCATTGGCCTGTTGTTGTTGGCGGCGGTGTTTCTGTTTGCCGGCTGGCTGCACCTGCAGCCCCGCTTCCGGCCTAGCCTGAGCTGGTTCAAGAACGCTGAAGCCCGTCTCAACCACCACCTGGCCGGCTTGTTTGGGGTCAGTTCCCTGGCTTGGACTGGTCACCTGGTACACGTCGCCATCCCCGAGTCCCGCGGGCAGCACGTAGGCTGGGACAACTTCCTTACCACTCTGCCCCACCCGGCAGGTCTGAAGCCCTTCTTTACCCTCAACTGGGGGGTCTACGCCCAAAACCCGGACACGGCCAACCATGTCTGGGGCACGGCAGAAGGGGCGGGCACGGCCATCCTCACTTTCTTGGGTGGCTTTAACCCCAACACCCAGTCTCTGTGGCTGACGGACATGGCCCACCACCACCTGGCCATCGCGGTGATCTTCATCGTGGCCGGCCACATGTACCGCACCAACTGGGGCATTGGCCATAGCATCCGGGAGATCCTTGGCGCCCACAACCCCCCCAAGGGCACTCCCTTCGGAGGCCTGCTGGGAGAAGGCCACAAAGGTCTCTACGACACGGTCAACAACTCCCTGCACTTCCAGTTGGCTCTGGCCTTGGCCTGTCTGGGGGTGGTGACCTCGCTGGTGGCGCAGCACATGTACGCCCTTAACCCCTACGTGTTCATGTCCATGGATCACACCACGGAGGCGGCTCTCTACACCCATCACCAGTACATTGCTGGCTTCTTGATGGTGGGGGCGTTTGCCCACGGGGCCATCTTCCTGGTGCGGGACTACGATCCTGAGGCCAACAAGAACAACGTGCTGGCGCGGGTGCTGGATCACAAAGAAGCGATCATCTCCCACCTCAGTTGGGTATCGCTGTTCTTGGGCTTCCACACGCTGGGGCTGTACGTCCACAACGACGTCATGCAGGCCTTTGGCACGCCCGAGAAGCAGATCTTGATCGAGCCGGTGTTCGCCCAGTTCATCCAGGCCTCTCACGGCAAGATGATCTACGGCATGGATGTGTTGTTGTCCAACCCCGACAGCCTTGCTTCTACCGCTTGGCCCAACTACGGCAACGTGTGGCTGCCGGGCTGGCTGCAGGCCATCAACGATCCCAATGGATCCCTGTTCCTGCCCATTGGCCCGGGTGACTTCCTGGTGCACCACGCCATTGCGCTGGGCTTGCACACCACCACCTTGATCTTGGTCAAGGGGGCGTTGGATGCCCGCGGCTCTAAGCTGATGCCGGACAAGAAGGACTTTGGCTACAGCTTCCCCTGCGACGGCCCGGGTCGAGGCGGCACCTGCGACATCTCCGCCTGGGATGCCTTCTACCTGGCCATGTTCTGGATGCTGAACACCATCGGCTGGGTTACCTTCTACTGGCACTGGAAGCAGCTTGGGGTTTGGAGCGGCAACACTGCCCAGTTCAACGAGAACTCCACTTACCTGATGGGCTGGCTGCGGGATTACCTCTGGGCCAACTCTGCTCAGTTGATCAACGGCTACAACCCCTACGGGATGAATAACCTGGCGGTTTGGGCCTGGATGTTCCTGTTTGGCCACTTGGTCTGGGCGACGGGGTTCATGTTCTTGATCTCCTGGCGCGGCTACTGGCAAGAGCTGATCGAGACCTTGGTGTGGGCGCATGAGCGCACTCCCTTGGCCAAGCTGATCCGCTGGAAAGACAAGCCGGTGGCCATGTCGATTGTCCAAGGTCGTCTGGTGGGTCTGGCTCACTTCACGGTGGGTTACGTGTTGACCTATGCGGCCTTTGTTATCGCCTCGACAGCCTCTCAGTCGGGGTAGCAAGCCCATAACCTGCTGAATAGGGATCCCTCGGCTGGTCCAGGGATCCCTTTTTTGTGAGTTGGTAGAGTGGTGATATGAAGTTTAGGGTCTGATGAGTTTGGTCGATGACTCTAGCCGCCCGATTGGATCCCTATATCAGGCGATATACCTTTGAGGAGTTTCATCGGCTGATTGAGTCTGGACAGATTGAAGAGCCCAATCAGTTGGAGCTGATTGACGGGCTCCTGGTTCAAAAGATGACGAAAGGGGAGAGGCACGCCGCCTACTGTAGCCGCCTGTACCGACTGTTGGTGGGCCTTGTGCAGGAGCAAGCTATTGTGCGCACCCAGGATCCGGTGCAACTGCCCCCCAATCACGAGCCAGAGCCCGACTTTGCCATTGTGCGCTTTCAGCAGGATGAGTACCGCTCTCGGCATCCTCAGCCCGAAGACATCTATCTCATCATCGAAGTGGCTGATTCTTCCCTTACCTATGATCGGGAAGTCAAACTCGGACTCTACGCCAAAGCCGGGATCCCCAACTACTGGATCTTGAACTTGCAAGAGAACTGCCTAGAGACGTACAGCTTGCCAACAGGGTCGGGAGTTTACCAGAAAAGAGAGGCTTACACCCCCGAGGAGAAAGTTGGGATCCCAGGGATCCGGGCTGGAGAGTTGAGTCTGGATCAGGTTTTTTCCATCGGTTAAGGCAGGGATCCCTTGCCGGCAGATCGAATCTTGGCTGGCAGGAGCATGACTCTATTCAATGATACGCTGGACTATACTGAAAATAATGTACAGTATGTTCAGTATGGCTGCTTGGTATGGCTAGGTATGTGAAACCGAGAGAGGCGGCGGATTATTTTGGGGTGTGTCTCCACACTTTGAGGCGATGGGAACAGAAAGGTTGGATCAATGCAGTACGTACGCCGTCTGGTAGAGCGAGAAGGTATGACCTCGACAGCTACATCAAAGCGCCCAGAAAGGCCAAGCGAGTCGTTTTGTATGCCCGAGTCAGCAGTCGAGGGCAGAAGTCAGACTTGGAGCGACAGATTGCAAGACTGGTTAACCTCTATCCTGGAGCCGAAGTGGTCGGAGAGGTTGGCGGCGGTCTCAACTTCAAAAGACCAAAGTTCCTTGCCTTATTGGAACGAGTTCGTGCGGGAGATGTCGGAACAATTGTGGTCGCTCACCGGGATCGACTCTGCCGGTTTGGATTTGAGTTCGTTGAGTGGTACTGCCGCCAATACGGGTGCGAAATCTTGGTTCTCGATGACGATCACTTTTCTCCCCAACAGGAACTGGTTGAGGATATCCTCGCCATCCTGCACTGCTTCAGCAATCGGCTCTACGGACTCAGAAAATATCGGGCTGCAATCGAGAAAGATACGGATTTATCCGGAGCCAGCGCTGGCTAAAGTTTGGAAGCGTTGGCAAGCGGCGTGCCGGTACTGCTACAACCAAGCGATTGCCTATCAGCGTCAGCATGGCACTACTAAAACCCCAGAAAAGCTGCGGAATATTATCCTGCAATCGGACTTGCCGCAGTGGGTGAAGGAAGCCCCCTGCCACATTAAGCAGAACGCCGTCATGGAGGCATGGCAAGCGTTTCGCCAAAGCAAGGAAGCTCGGTTTCGCAGTGTGAGGGATAAGACCCACACCTTGCAGTTCAACAACAGTAATTTCAGTCAGGGCAGGTGGTATCCGAAGCTCACGAAGGGTTTGTCGTTTACGGCGTCAGAAGCGGTGCCGCAAAAGTGTGCCTATGGGACTAAGCTAATGCGGGTGAAAGATAGATGGTATGCCATCTTCCCCGAGCCCGTGAACGAGCAGTGTTCGTTAGCAAGGGGGGTGATCGCACTTGATCCTGGAGTAAGAAGCTTCCTTACAGGGTTTGATGGGGCGGGCTTTGTAGATATCGCCAAGGGAGACTTTGGCAGAATCGTTCGGCTGTGCTACCACCTAGACGATCTGCAGTCTAGGCTGAGTAAAGCACCGAGACCCAAGCGTAGGCGAATGCGGCAAGCGGCATTTCGTCTGCGGGAGAGAATCAGGAACTTGGTGGACGAGTGCCATCGCAAGGTAGCGGCGTTCCTAACGGATAACTACCGATTGATATTCCTCCCCACTTTCGAGTCAGCCAAGATGGTTGCCAAGGCGGGGAGGAAGTTTGGTAGCAAGACGGCGGGGGCGATGCTCACCTGGGCGCACTATCGGTTCCAGCAGTTCCTGAAGTTCCAAGCCAAAAAGAAAAACGTGGTCGTCGTGGAAGTATCGGAGGCGTACACCAGTAAAACCTGTACTAAGTGCGGGCACATCCACACCAAGTTGGGTGGCGCAAAGGTGTTTAGATGCCCAAAGTGCAACCATAGGCTACCACGAGATTGGCAAGGCGCTCTGGGTGTTATGCTCAGAGCTTTGCGGGATACCGCCTTTCTGTTCGGACTCCGTCCCGCTGACGCGGTCGCGTTAGCGTCGCGTAGCGACAACGGAAACGGGCAGAATGCTATCGCTTCACCGTTGAGCAGTAATGCTCAGCAGTGTTCAGCGTAAATGTATCAGTATTGTGGGTGGAGAAGCGTTTGCAGAAGGATTGTCGATGAGCTACGACGCGGTGGTGATTGGGGCCGGGCACAACGGGCTGGTGAGCGCTTGCTATTTGGCCAAAGCGGGGCAAAAAGTGCTGGTGCTGGAGCGCTATCACACCGTTGGTGGTGCTGCCATTACAGAAGAAATTCACCCGGGCTTTCGCGTGTCGGTGGCTTCCTATTCCTGTAGTTTGCTGCGACCGGAGATCATTCGCGATTTGCGCCTGCCGGACTATGGCTTTGAGGTCTACGCCAAGCAACCTTCCTACTTCATGCCTTTCCCGGATGGGCAGCACCTCTTTCTGTATGCCGATAACCGTGCCAAGAGCAAGGCGGAAATTGCCAAGTTTTCTCGCAAAGATGCGGAAGCCTACGACCGCTGGGAGGAGTTTTGGGATCGGGTGAACGAGGTGGTGGAGCCAACCTTAATGCAGCCGCCGATTTCACTGGGCCAACTGGCGGATCGCTTTGCAGCTGCTGGCTATGAAGACGATTTCCGCCGCATCATGCTCCTCTCGACCACTGATCTCCTGGATGAATTCTTCGAGTCGGAGCAAGTCAAGGCGGCGATGGCTCCTCAATCTTTGATCGGCACCTCTGCCGGGCCGATGACTCCGGGTACGCCCTACATCTGGCTGGTCCATGCGGTAGGTCGGGCCATTGGCTCGCGTGGGGTCTGGGGCTATGTGCGCGGTGGGATGGGATCCATTACCCAAGCGATGGCCAAGGCAGCTCTGGACTTAGGGGTGGAGATCCGCACGTCTGCTCCAGTGGCGGAGATCTTGATGGAGAGTGGGCAGGCCGCTGGGGTTATCCTCGAATCGGGGGAAACCGTGCGGGCGCGGGCGGTTCTCTCCAATGCCCATCCCCAAATCACCTTTTTGCGGCTCTGCTCCTCTTTGCCCCCAGACTTGCGCGACCGACTAGAACGGCACTACCGCACCTCAGGCCCGGTGTACAAGCTCAACTTGGCCCTGGAAGAATTGCCTCGCTACACAGCGGCCCCTGCTGAAGTGCCCCCAGAAGTGGTCAGTTCCGCCACGGTAGACATTGCTCCCTCGGTGGCCTATCTGGAGCGGGCTTGGGATGATTGCAAATACGGGATCCCTTCCCGGGATCCGTTTATCGAGATCTACAGCCAATCCCCCACCGACCCGACGATGGCTCCCCCAGGCAAGCACATTCTCTCCTGCTTCTGCCAGTTTGTGCCCTACCAACCCAAAGGGCGGGACTGGAACGATGGCCTACGGGAGGAATTTGCCGATCGGGTAATCGACAAAATTGCCCAATTTGCCCCCAACATTAAAAACGCCGTGATCGCACGGCAGATGTTGTCGCCCGTGGATCTGGAGGCCCGCTTCGGCCTTGTGGGGGGCAGCATTTTTCACGGGGAAATGACGCCGGATCAAAGCTACAACCTGCGGCCCATCTCCGGCCTAGCCGACTATCGATCCCCCATCCCCGGCCTTTACCTCTGCGGCTCAGGGGCGCACCCAGGAGGCGGAGTGACCGGGATCCCTGGCCACAACTGCGCACAGGTGGTGCTCAGCGATCTACCCAAGCTCTGACCGACGAAAAGGCCAAGCCAGAGCGGATCCCTGCTCTGGGATCAGACGGTTTGCCTGGGCTACAGGCGTACCTCAGTTCCCTCAAAGAACCCACGGATGATTAAGATAGTTCCAGTTGGGTCTGGAGTAAGAGTGTTAGTAGGGAATTGCTGTTCCAAAAACCACTGGCCGGAAATGCGCTCAGCAGAGGTCGTTGAATCGAAGACAAGGTTCAGATTTCCTCTTTGTGTTCCCCCACCAATATCAAGCCGGTTAAACGGCCCTGATAACTGTGCTCCGGCCAAGGTGCGGAAGAGGAAATCCCCCGTTGCAGGCACGATGCCCTGCAAAACAACTGGAGTACCCCCGCCTTCTTCCCTTTCAGTTCGTAATGAGAAAAAGTAATCAAAGGCTGTAGGAGCATTTGGCGGCGGGCTGACCTGCACAAAGTTGAGGACTGTGCTGACGTTGGCCGGATCAAACTCCGCTTGAACACGACCGTTCAACAGGCGGCGGATGCGAACCAACTGATTGGGCAAGATGTTCGGTCGAGTCGGATCCGGAGCGAACAGTACCGACTGCGTACCCACCTGGGCAGGGCGATAGACAATCTCCGCCTGGTTGGGCCGGAAGTTCAGGCGGGCAAAGAGAGCCAAGGCATCCTCAGGAGTGCCATCGCCCGCAACCCCCCGCTGCCGCACCACAAAGCTCGCGGAGAAACTGCCTGTTTGGAGAATAGCGACTACAGGACCTTGGGGTGGAGGAGGGTTGACAAAGGAGCCAGGCGCCAAAATCTCACCACCGGGGCCAGGGCCACCGTTTTCAAACAATACACCCACAGTGGGGACAATCAGGGAAGAATCTCCCTCCAGGACGACTTGATTACCATTTCTACTCACCAAAATGCGGCGCACGGTGAGCGTTAAAACAGTGCGGTCATCTCGGATAGCCCTGAAGGTGGTGTTCACCCGAATGCGCTGGTCGTTGGGGAGGGTCGAAATTGCAACCAGCCCGGCGATATTGAATTGCGTAGATAGCCTGCCGTCGTTGGGTCCAAAGGCAGTGATATTCACCAGCGGTGTGGTTCGCCCAATTTGGATGGCCAGGGTGCTGGAGCGAAGAGTTGAGTCAATCGTCAGCTCAGTGGCTGGGATCTCGTTCACAGGCAAGATGCGGGCTTCAACATTGGCGATGCGAGCTTCACCGCTGCCTTGGAGGGGGTTGGTGCGCACAGGGATCCCGTTGTCAAACCTCGGATTGACATAGTCCAGCCGCAGGCTGGTGGTCTCCAGCACCGAGCCGGGGGTAAAGCGATACTCTTGGGCCGAGACAAAGGCAGCCGGATCCACCTGGACGGGCCCAGGCAAGGTCGGAGACTCATTAACTTCTCCGCAGCCGCCTAGCAGCAAGACTCCACACAAAACCGCCAACGAGCGACCTTTGAAGTTCATATGGCACTTCCTCACACACCTTAAATCTGGGCAAATCCACACACAAAATGGGGAGAAGGCACCCAACCCCTAACGCTACAGGTAAGCTGGCCGCCCCTGCTCGAGGCTATGATACCCCATATCTAGGGGATGGGCCATTTCCAGAACAATTTCTTGCATTTGCTCTGCCGCTCGCTTGACAACGCTCTAGGATGCAGTAGAACTAACAGCAGGCATCCCCCTTGAAATTGTGCAGATGCATAAGACTTGAGCAAGCTCCGTGGATCCCCGCTGGACGCTGCCTAAGACGTTTGCTGTGGTGTGAGTGAGTGGAGATTTTTCGATGAGACGACGTTTTGGCTCAGCCCTTGGCCGTGGCGGCCTCTCTCTTTGGGCAACCTGTGCTTCGGTTGCGCTGATTACCGGCTGCAGTAGCGAGACCACCAGCGGGGTGCCGCCTCTACTGGCTTCTAGCGGTGCCACGCCTCCTCCTGTGGCCGTTGCCCCTACGATTGCCCCCATCACCCCACCGCCCATCCAGCTCGACCTACCGGATCCGCCTAGTCTGTTGCCAGATGGGGAGTTCAATCTTTCATCAGTGGAATCCGCTTTCGTAACCATCACTCTGAGAGGCTTACTTGCTCCAGGAGTGATCAGGAGCGTAGAGGTTCAGTTTTTTAACATCAGTCGCGGCACGGATATTACCAGCATCTTTTTGCCGACGGCAATCGAGCAGTTTAGAAATACGCTGATAGGCAGAGGCAATAGCTACGACGACCGAATCAACGGGATCACGCTTACCAACGGCTTCACCTTCCCGGCGGATCTAGCCGCCTACAACACCAACGTTGCTGCGGGAGAAAGGGTTTTGGTAATCGTGGTCATTCGAGATTCATTTGGTCAAGCTCTGAGGCTGGAAGCGGACGCCCAAGCCACCCAAGCTGGAGCTGAGTAAGGCTGTTTGGGTTTGTGCCACGAGAGAGTTGAATGGCAGGAGGATGAGGGAATGAAAACGGGAAAAGTAGCTGGGGTTTTGGCTTGCTTGTGCTTGGGCTTGCTAACAGCTTGTCAACAAACTAAAGAGAGGAATCCAATCAGCTCGCTGCCAGGGCCAATCATCCCTGTGCAAAACCCAAACACAGAACCCGGAGGAACGGGGGTAGGGCTGCCATCCACCCCGCCCCTGCCCACTCCCAATCCCTCTCCTAGCATTATTGGCTTGCCCCCAGGCCCCTTGGCTGCTCCAACGTTCACTAAGCAGTTTGTTCCTAACCCGACTACAAACGGCAACGTCGTAACTGTTGTCTTCACAATTACGAACACTGCAACTGTTCCCATAACCGGCCTCAGTTTCATCGACATTTTGCCCAACGTTCCGGCTTCAGGGTTACAAATTACGACTCCAGCAGTTACCTCAAACACCTGCGGTGGCACGCTGACAGCAACTGCTGGTACGACCGCGATTTCTCTCACGGGCGGAAGCCTAGCCGCAGGCGCCTCCTGCGTGGTTTCTGTATCGGTCAAGCAAGCAGCTATGATGCCCACGCCTGGAACCTACACCAATCCACCTGTTACTCTCTTGAGCAATGGCGCGCCGCCAGCGACTTCTGGTACAGTTATGGTAACTTTTACACCGTAACTTTTAAGTAGAGTTCTTACCCTTGACCCAAGTAAAAGTGAGGCAGATGGGTCAAGCTGTGAGCATTCCTATGCTGCTCAGCAGAGCTTGGGGGGAGAGGCCAACCCTGTAGGCTGCCGCAGTTTGGCAGCCTCTCAGTCTCTGCACTCAAGAGTCAAAGGGATCCAGCTTTGCGCAAAAGATTATCTGGGATATTAAGCTGTTGTGCTGTTCAAGCCGGCTGCCCAATCCAGCAGGCGATTCACTTCTTCCGGGGTTTTGGCTTCCGAGTACAGCCGCAGCAAAGGCTCGGTGCCGCTGCCGCGAATCATCACCCAACTGCCGTCGGCGAGGGTGAATTTGTGGCCATCTTTGTCGAAATGTTTGATCACCTTCTGCCCCAAAATCTCAGCCGGGGGATCCATCTGTAGCCGTTTGAATAACTCAGTTTGTTGATTTTGATCGGCGAGGTGGAGATCGCGGCGCAGGTAAACAGAGGTGAACCCTTCCCGTTCCTGCAAAGCCCGGTAGATGGTGCTGAGATCTTGGCCGGTTTCCGTAACCGCTTCGATGAGATACAGGGCCGAAAGCAGGGCATCCCGCTCGGGAATGTGGCCCAAGTAGCCGATGCCGCCCGATTCCTCTCCACCCAAGAGCACCTCTGTGCTCATCATGCGCTCGGCGATGTACTTAAAGCCCACCGGCATTTCCGTAACCGGTAGGCCATAGTGCTGTGCAACTTTAACAAACAGTTCGGAGCCGCTGATGGTTTTGACAATCTCGCCCCGCAAGCCGCGTCGCCCGGCCAGGTGGTCGATCAAGATGGGGATCAGGATCTGCGGGCTGAGGAAATGGCCCTGCCCATCCAGGGCGGCAATGCGGTCGGCATCTCCATCAAAGACCAAACCCATTTTCAAGGGGGCGGGATCCGCCGCGATGATCTGAGCAGAAGCCTGCAGGTTTTGGGGCAAGGGCTCGGGGGGAAATCCCCCAAACAAGGGATCCCGATGCGCCTGCAATTCAATCACCTTCTCCCCCAAGAGGCGCTTGAGGCCGCCAGCGCCAGAGCCAAACATGACATCCACCCAAATCTTGGCCGGGGATCCTTTGAGCTTTTCCAGATCCACAAAGCGGCTGAGCTGGGCCAGGTAGCCAGGCCAGGGATCCCAGGCGTGAATGGGGGCCTTGTGGGATCCCAGAGGTTGCAGGTGGCGCATATCCTGCTCGATGGCGGCAGTGACTTCCGGTGGCACGGATCCGCCAAATCCCCCCTTGACCTTGAGGCCGGAATAGTGGGGGGGGTTGTGGCTGGCGGTGATCACCAAAGCGCCGTGGCAGCCCCGCTCCTTGGCACCCCAGCTAAAGGCCGGCGTTGGGGCCACACAGGTGGAGAGGTAAACTGGGATCCCCAGGCGGGCCACCACCTCAGCAACGTGGGCGGCAAAGCGTTCCGAAAGAAAGCGGTTGTCGTAGCCGACCAGGATCCCTTCGCCGGGGTAGGTGCGGGCCAACACTTGGGCGCTGGCCTGGGCGGCAAGGGCCAAGTTTTGGAAAGTAAAGGCATCGGCAATCACGGCTCGCCAGCCGTCGGTGCCAAAGTGAATAGGGGGGGTGGGCATGGCTTGATGTATCGGATCCCGTCGCATCAACTCATAGCATGATGCCAAGGTCAATGGTTTCAAGGAGGACGAAAAAGCGGTTGATCTGCGGTTTCTCAGCCCACTCTCAGGCAAAATGGGCTGCATTCTCAGCTGGAGCGGGGGTAATAAGAGAGGAGTTTCTCTTGCAGGGTTCATCAATCCAGCTCCCAGCCTGACGGCCCAAGGTATCTGCGAGGGAGTTCCTCCGCGTATTTACGTGGGTACAGTTCTGCAAGTTGTGGTGCCAAGATGTTCAGCCTACTCCTTCTGCTGACCTTGATTGGGGTGATCTTCTTCACCCGGCGGCTACAGCAACTCCTGCACAACATTCCGCAGCGCTACTGGCTCTCTCTGGGTGGAGGGATTTCTCTGGCCTATGTGTTCACGGCTTTTTTGGCGGAAGTGACGGAGCTGCAACAACACTTGATGCCCCTAGAAGTGCCTGTGTTGGGCTATTTGATTGAACACATTCATCTGCTCATGTTGCTGGGCATTGTTACGGTATATGGGTTGGAGGGGCTGGCCCAATCTTCCAAGCAAGAGGCATTGCTGCATCCAAGGATATTTTCCGTTCACATTGGTTTCTTTACGCTCTACAGCGTAATTCTGGGTTATTTGCTAAGACACACGGTGCAAGAATGGCTCAGTTGCCTGTTGCTGACCATCGCTTTGGCTATCCACCTCAGCATCGTCTGTAAAGATCTATTTGAGCATCATCCCCACTTATTTCAGCACCAAGGGCGTTGGCTGTTGATCGGATCCCTTTTTGTCGGTTGGCTGATGGGGCAAAGGGCCATTTTGCCGGAGATAGCCTTAGCCGCCAGCATTGCCTTTGTAGCGGGGGTTTTAATCTTTCAAGTGCTGAAGCACGAGCTACCCGAAACCGAAGGGCACTTTGGGGCATTTTTGGCGGGTGTTGTCGGTTTTGGTAGCTTGCTGGTGGCCATTTCGGCCATTCGGGCCTGGGAGTGAGTTCTACGGGTAAACCCAGCGTATCAGTAGCAATCACTGGGATCCCTCTCTGAAATTCTGCGGATTTTGAGTGGAGATTACCTTTTCTGAATCTTCGCTTAACAAAAAGTTAACTCTAGCCTGCTATTTTCTATCTGTTCCTTGAAGAAACACTGAGCCCTCATTGAGGAGTCAATAGACACTATGATGAAAACTTTCTTGGCAGGCCGTCGCTCTTTGCTCGTGGGGCTAGTTGCCACCGTGGCCGGTGCTTCTGTAGCCCTGTCTGGACTGGTGCATGCCCAGGCCAAAGATTGCCCCCGTCCGCCGGAGATGGATGTGCGCTTCTGCGACCGCGATGGCGATTTGATTGCCGATGTGCCGGAAGATCCGAACGAGTGGATCAATCCGGATACCCTGATCTTTGCCTACACCCCCGTTGAGGATCCCTCAGTTTACAAGAACGTTTGGGCTGAGTTTCTCGATCACTTGGCAGAGTTAACCGGCAAGAAGGTGGAATACTTCCCAGTGCAGTCCAATGCTGCTCAGTTGGAAGCGATGCGGGCGGGCCGTCTGCATGTGACCGGCTTTAACACCGGCTCTGTCCCTTTGGCGGTGAATGCGGTGGGCTTCCGTCCTTTTGCTATGATGGCCAGCTTGGATGGCAGCTTCGGCTACGAAATGGAGATCATCGTTCCTGCCGATAGCGATATCCAATCCATCGAAGATCTGCGCGGTCGGCAATTGGCTTTCACTAGCGAAACCTCCAACTCTGGCTTTAAGGCTCCTTCGGCGCTGCTGAAAGGGGAATTTGGCATGGAGCCCGGGGTTGACTACCAAACTGTCTTCTCAGGCAACCACGAGAACTCTATCTTGGGTGTGTTTAACGGTGACTACGAGGCGGCGGCTATTGCCAACTCCGTGATGACCCGCATGGCCAAGCGGGGCACGATTGATCCCAGCAAAATTCGCACCATCTACAAATCTCAAACTTTCCCCACCACAGCCTATGGAGTTGTCTACAACCTCCACCCAGAAGTGGCGGAAAAAGTGAAAGAGGCTTTCTTCACCTTTAAGTGGGAAGGCACCAAGCTAGCGGAAGAGTTTGGCAAGAGTGGTGGGGAGCAGTTCATTACCATCACTTACAAAGAGTATTGGGAAGTGATCCGCACTATTGATAAAGCCAGCGGCGTGGAGTACAAGCTCTAAATCCTCTCCAGCAGATCTTTCACTTATGGGATCCCTTCTCGATCGGGGATCCCTTTTTGTTGTCCTGCGACAGTCAGGATCGAGCCGGACAGTATCATCGTTGCAGACCTATCCTGCAGATCCCAGCATCCTGATCCCCCATGGCCCTGTTCACCCTCAACTCCGTTCGCAAAGATTTTGGCATCAAGGAACTCCTGAGGAATGCCAGTTTCAGCCTAGAAGAAGGCGATAAAGTCGGCATCATCGGCACCAACGGTTCCGGAAAATCCACACTGCTCAAGATGATCGCTGGCCTAGAACCCATCGATGGGGGCGACCTCTGGGTCAGTTCTGGGGCGAGGATAATCTACCTACCCCAACAGCCAGAGATGGATCCCGAGCATACGGTGCTGGAGCAGGTGTTTGCGGCTGCCGGAGAAAAAATGCGCCTGATCCGAGCCTACGAGGAGCTTTCCCATCGCTTGGCCCATCAAGGTGGGGATCCCAGTCTGTTATCCCAGTTGGCCAGTATTAGCGAGCGTATCGAGGTGGAATCCGCTTGGGATCTGGAAACCCAGGCCAAAACCATTCTCAGCCGTTTGGGCATTGCAGACTTTCAGGCCCGCGTTGGCGATTTGTCGGGGGGATACCGTAAGCGGATTGCCATTGCGTCAGCCCTCTTGGCAGAGCCAGATGCTCTACTGATGGATGAGCCCACCAACCACTTGGATGCCGAATCGGTGGAATGGTTGCAAGATTATTTGAATCGTTTTGCTGGGGCAGTGCTGCTGATCACCCACGACCGCTATTTTTTGGATCGGGTTACCCAGCGCATTCTGGAAATTGATCGCGGCGATCTGTATGCCTACAGCGGCAACTACTCTTACTACCTGGAGAAAAAAGCGGCTGCTGAAGCGGTCGAAAAGGGATCCCAACGCAAGTATGCCAATCTCTTACGGCGGGAATTGGAATGGCTCAAACGAGGCGCCAAAGCCCGCAGCACCAAGCAAAAAGCCCGCAAACAGCGCATCGAAGACCTACAAAATCAAGAATTCAAGCAAGCTCTGGGACAAGTGGATATTGCGACCGCCGGGCGTCGCATCGGCAAAAAGGTGATCGAGCTAGAAGGGATCCACAAATCCTACGGCGACCAACTCCTCATTCAAGACTTTACCTATACCTTTGCCCCCGATGATCGGGTGGGCATTATTGGCCCCAATGGGGCGGGAAAATCGACTTTGATGAATATCATCATCGGCAAATTGGCTCCAGATGCGGGCCGAGTGGAGATTGGCCCCACCATCCACATTGGCTACTTCGACCAACACTCTGACGATCTCAGCCTCAACCCCGACCAACGGGTGATCGAGTACCTCAAAGAAGTGGCAGAGCTGGTGAAAACTGCCGATGGGGAGACGATCACCGCATCGCAAATGTTGGAGCGCTTTCTCTTTCCCCCCAATCAACAATATGCCCCACTCCACAAACTTTCCGGTGGTGAGCGCCGCCGCTTGTTTTTGTTGAGGGTGTTGATGCAAGCGCCGAATGTGTTGATTTTGGATGAGCCCACCAATGATCTGGATGTGCAAACCTTGGCAGTATTGGAAGACTATCTGGAAGAATTCAATGGTTGTGTGATCGTGGTGTCTCATGACCGCTATTTTTTGGATCGCACCGTGAATCGCATCTTCGCCTTTGAGGGATCCGGCCGAATCCGGCAATATCCTGGCAACTATTCTGTTTATCTGGAGCATAAGCAGCGCCAAGAGAGTGAGATCAAATCCGCCCGCCCTGAGTCTGTCCCTCTCATTCCCCAGCCTGAAAAAGAGCTTGATAGGATCCCACAAAGCAGAAAACTCTCCTTCAAAGAAAAACGGGAATATGAGCAGCTTGAAAGCCAAATTCCGCAGATGGAGGCAGAAAAAGCTGAAATTGAGCAGATCCTTTATCGCAACCCTCCCAGCGGCTACAGCGAAGTGCAAAAGTTAGCCCAGAAACTGGCAGACTTAACCGCCGCCATCGACTCCGGGACCGCCCGTTGGCTAGAATTGGCCGAGCGCCACCTCAACTAGCGTCGAGCCTGCTTCCAGCATCTCTTCTGTCGAATTTGCAACAGCATCTGGGCAACAATCGTCAAAACTGGCAGCTCGATCAGGGGGCCGATCACCAAAGCCAGAAGGATCAACGGACGCTGCGGAAAAGCAGAAGCAGCAATGGCCAAAGCAAGCGGAGAATTGCGAGCCAAGGTTGTACAGGTCAAACAGACCCACTCCTCATAAGCCAAACCCAGCCAGCGGCTGACCTGGTAAGCCAAGAGGAAGTTGACGGCGAAAAAAACCAGAATGGGAGGCAGAAGCTTGAAAAGTAGGGCTGGATTCTCAGCGAGAATGCTTCCTTCAGTGGCAAAAATAAAAACTATCGCTAGATTCAAAGCCACAATCTGCATGATGCTAATCCGGTCTTGATAGCTTTCAAGGGATCCCCTCTCTCCACGTTCCGTTTTGATTTGCCGAATGGAGTATTGTGTGAGTGCTGCTGCCAGCAAAGGCAAGAAAAGGATCCAAAACAAGCCTGACAATAAAATTTCAACATTTAATTCGACTAAATCTCCTGCCAAAAGCAAAAGATAAACTGGCAAAAGCAAAACTTGCAGAACCAAATTAACAGGCAACAGGGCCGTTGCTAAAACCACATTTCCACCCGCTATCCCTGTAAAAACCAAATACCAATCCGTACAAGGAGTTACCATCAACATGAGCAGGCCAACCCACAAATCTGGCAGATCCGATAAAAAAACAGCCCCCAATCCCCAGGCAAAAATCGGAGTCCACAGAAAGTTGATCGACAAACTGGCCAACGCCACTGCCAATACAGCTTTAGAAGCGCGATTAACCTGCTCAAGTTTCTGAAAAAAACCTTTCCCCCAGATGCGAGTGGAATGCCCAGGAAAGTGAGATAAAGCAGCAAAGCCAACAGAGGTTGTACCCAGCCTCTTAAGATTTGGACAGAGTTTGGCCATCCTGTGAGGGCCAGACCCACGCCGATCGATACCACAACGAGCAAAGGTTGAGCTCTTTCAGAGAAACGCATGGATACAACTCGATGGATAGTGAGCAGCATTTCCAGTCTCTCAGCCCCTGTCAGTGTGGGATCCCACCTCGCAAGAACCAGAGAAACGGCTACAGTAACCTGGAAAGCGTTCCGCTCCTTTGTGCCATGACTCAGCAACTGACTCTCGACGGACTGGGATTTGGCTCGGGTGGGGGATCCCGTCTGGGTCGGGTGATTGTAACCGATTTGCAGGGGGAGATGCAGCGCTCCTACCTGGAATACGCCATGAGCGTGATCGTGGGGCGGGCCTTGCCGGATGTGCGGGATGGCCTCAAGCCGGTACACCGCCGCATCCTCTACGCCATGCACGAGCTGGGCCTGACGCCGGATCGCCCCTACCGCAAATGCGCACGGGTGGTGGGGGATGTGCTGGGGAAATATCACCCCCACGGGGATCAGGCAGTTTATGACGCGCTGGTGCGCATGGTGCAAGACTTTTCCAGCCGCTATCCCCTGGTGGCGGGACACGGCAACTTCGGCTCTGTGGATGATGACCCGCCGGCGGCTATGCGCTACACGGAGTGCCGGCTGGCGGAGCTGAGCCACACAGCGCTTCTGGAGCAGGTGTCGGAAGAGATCGTCGATTTCATGCCCAATTTCGACGGATCCCAGGCGGAGCCCACCGTTCTCCCGGCCCGATTGCCCATTTTGCTGCTCAACGGCTCTTCCGGCATTGCCGTGGGCATGGCCACCAATATCCCACCCCACAACCTGGGGGAAGTGGTGGATGGCCTGTTGGCTTTGATCGACCATCCCGACCTCAGCCCTGAGGAACTGTTGCGGTGGATCCCAGGGCCGGATTTTCCCACCGGCGGCCAAATCTTAGACACCCAAGGGATCCGCGCAGCCTACCTCACCGGGCGCGGTTCCATCACCCTGCGGGGGGTAGCCCGATTTGAGGAGATCCAGCCGGGCAAAGGACGCCACCGGCGGCCTGCTCTAGTCATCAGCGAGTTTCCCTATCAGGTGAACAAAGCCGCCTGGATCGAAAAAGTGGCCGAGCTGGCCAACCAAGACCGCATCAGCGGCATCGCCGATCTGCGGGATGAGTCGGATCGCAGCGGCATTCGCGTGGTGGTGGAGCTGAAGCGAGAGGCCAACCCACAGGCGGTTTTGCAGCAGTTGTATAAGCTCACCCCTTTGCAAAGCAACTTTGGAGCCATCCTGCTGGCTTTGGTGAACGGGGAACCGCGGCAGCTGAGCCTCAAAGAGATCCTGCAGCACTTTTTGCAATTTCGCGAGGCCACCCTCAACCGGATGTTCCGTGCCGAACTGCAGCAGGTGCAGCGCAAGGCGGAAGAGGTGGCAGGAATGTTGCTGGCGTTGGCGGATCTGGAGGGGGTGATCGAGCTGCTGCGGCAAGCGCCCGATGGCACCACGGCCAAAGCCCAATTGCAAACTCGCCTGGGCTGTACCCCCCAGCAGGCAGAGACGATTTTGGCCATGCCTCTGCGTCGCCTGACGGGATTGGAGCGGGAACGGCTGCACCAGGAACACGCCCAGTTGCAGACCCGCATCGAAGAACTGCAGGGGCTACTCAGCGACCGCCGCAAGCTCTTGAATTATTTGAAAAAAGAGCTGCGACACCTGAAAAAGACCTTCGGGGATCCCCGGCGCACCCAGATCCTCTCAGCCTCGGAGCTGGAAGCGGAAGTGGCCCAAATCCCCAGCGGCGAAGAGACGGAAGAGACCCACTTCTTGCTGCAATTCACCCGCAAGGGCTATGTGCGCCGCCTGCCTCTGCCTAGCCGTCGCTCCCGCAGCAACCCGGCGCAACGGGAACTGGGGGAAGATGTGCTGGTCGGCCTGGAATGCGTCACGCTGGAGCAGGAAATCTTGGTGCTCACCGCCGGCGGCAAAGCTTTCACCCTGCCCATCGCAGGGATCCCCCTCAGCACTGGGTCCTCACGGGGGGTGCCTCTGGTTACCCTTCTCCCCAACCCTGAGCCGATCGTCGCCACCTTCACGTTGGATCCGGATCCGGGCAAGGCAAGTTTGGTGGTGCTCAGCCGGCAGGGGCGGATCAAGCGGCTGGCCCTGGCAGAGCTAATGGGCCTCACCCAACGGGGATCCACCGTCCTCAAACTAAAGGAGGGAGATGAGCTGGGCTGGGCAGCCCTTTGGGATCCCGACCACCAAGGCTACAGCGTCGTCCTGGCTACTTCAGGGGGACGGGTGCTGCGGCTGGATGTCCAACAGATTCCCCTGATGGGTCGGGCGGCTATGGGATCGCCGGCCCTGCGCCTGGGGCGCACCGAGCGAATAGTTGGTATGGCGCTGGTGCCCTCCCAAGGGATCCTGGTTCTGGCCAGCCGGTTGGGCTATCTGAAGCGCTTGTCTCTGGAGGAGATCCCCATCTTGGAGCGGGGTCAAGTGGGCGCGCCGGCCTTTCACTTCTCCGACCGAGGGGATGTGCTGGTGGGCTTGGTGGGTCTCCCCCCCGAGCTGGAGAGGCCTTCCCATCTGCAACTGGATGTGATCACGGAGTCTGAACAGGTGTACTCCTTCTCTCCTGCCGAGATCCCGCTGCAAAGCCGCTCCGGGGGCGGATCCCTCCTGGTCAAAGGGGAGCGGGTCAGGGAGTTGCGCCTGTTCTGGCCGCAGTGGCTGCCGGAAGGCGATGTGGGATAGCTCTTGGGGGAGCAGAAGATCCCTAGGACGAAGAGCCTTCCCCAGGCGAGGCCGAATCGGTCGGCGGGGAGCCGGGATCCGTCTCCGGCACTTCGGGATGGCGAACGGGCTTGGGTAGGGTGCCACCTGACCTGATAACCAAACAGCGCACGGTTTGGTGCAGCTCCTCCAGCAAAATGCTGATGGCAGAGCGGAAGTCTCGGTGGTCATCTCGCATTTGCTCCAGCATGGCGCGGATGACTTCCTGACAATCCTTCAGGATGTGCTGCTGCTGGGCAACAATCTGCACCAGTTCGCTTTGTTCCTTGAGCAGCTCCCGCAGACAGGAGCGCAGCTCTTCCACATGGCTCTGCCAAAGGGCCTGTCCTTCCCGCAGCTCCATCACGCTGGTGCGCAAATCGGCGGTCGAGTCTCTTAGGGCTTCGCTGTGGCGGCGCTCGGCTTCCAGTTGCTTTTGCTGCTCCTGCTGCTGCTGCCGCAGCTCAGAGTTGGCCTTGAGGTTGGCTTCCGCTGCCCTGAGCAATTGAGCCAATCGAACCTCAGTAACAACCCAACGCTCTTCCGGGGAGAGAGATCGACCTCGGCCAACTCGCCTGCAGAAGTACTTCACAGTCGCTGCACCCTATACACAACTCTCTACTTTAAATCAAAGCACCATAGGACTTCAGCCCAAGCAGAGACCTGTCTATCGGGCTTTGTCCCGGCTGTTTTCTGGGTTTACCCAATGTAGCCATGATAGCGGATGCCGAATCCAGAAGTTCGGAAGACGGAGCTGCCCCTCTCCAGGGATCCCAGTCGTTCTTCTAGGATGGTGGAGAGTTTGGATAAAAGAAACCATGCCTTCACTTGCAAATCAGGTGGTGCTGATTACCGGCGCCTCTGCTGGAATTGGGGAAGCCGTCGCTCTGGAGGCGGCCAAACGCGGGGCTCGCTTGGTGCTGGCGGCCCGCCGGGAAGGGCTGCTGCGAAACGTCAAAGACTTGGTGGAGAGTCGGGGAGCGGAGGCGCTGGTGGTGCCCACCGACATGGCCGATACGGCCCAGGTGGAGGCGCTGGCCCAAAAGGCTCTGGATCACTTTGGCCGGGTGGATATCCTGGTGAACAACGCCGGCTATGGCCAGATGGGGCCGGTGGAAGAGGTGGATGTGGCGGCCATGCGGCGCCAGTTTGAGGTGAATGTATTTGGCTTGCACGCCCTCACCCGTGCCCTCTTGCCCCAAATGCGGGAACGGGGCAGTGGCCGCATCCTCAACCTCAGCTCGGTGGCCGGCCAGCTGTCCATGCCTTTCAGCGGCGTTTACAACGCAACCAAGTTTGCTGTCGAAGCCCTCAGCGACGCCCTGCGGGTGGAAGTGGCCCCCTTCGGCATCAAGGTTATCTTGATCGAGCCGGGGCCGGTAGCCACCGAGTTTGGCCGCGTGGCGGAAGAAACCTTTGCTGCCGTTGTCAACCCCAACGGCCCCTACAAGGCGATCTTGGACAAGACCGCCGAGCTGGCCAGCTCGTTCAGCAAAATGGCCTGGCCGGTGGAAAAAGTGGTGGAGCCGATCTTGAGGGCGATGACCGATCCTCACCCTTCCGACCGCTACACCGCTTTCACGGGGGGTAAGGTGGCGTTGGGGCTGATGCGGCTCATGCCCGCTGCTCTGGCTGACTCCATGTGGCGGCGCGTCTATGGGCTGGATGGTCTGGGATCCCCCGGCTCGGCCTAACTGCAGGCTGGTGGCGGGCATCGGATGGGGCAGGGATCCCTCAGGAGCTCATCCTTGCGGGGGTAGGGTTGTGCCTTCCAGGAGGGACAGGTTAAGTTTGTTAAAGGACTTTTAATAACCGAGCGTTCTCTTCCCTATGAACAAGCCTCTATCTCCCCAGCGCTGGCTGATCGCCCTCCTGCTGGGCTTTTGTCTCTGGCAGGGATCCGGCCTGGTGCTGCAGCCTGCACCCGCCCATGCAGCTTTGGCCTCGGCCCTCACCTACGATCGCTTTTTGCGCTACGTCGAGGAGGGGCGGGTTACGGATGTGCGCCTCACGGACAACAATCTGGTAGCTGAAGTTACGGCTGTGGATCCCCAGACCCAGCATTCCACCCGCTACCGAGTGAACCTGCTGCCCAACACCGTACCGCAACTGGTGGACCGCCTCACCGAGCAGGGGATCGAAGTGGCAGTGGTACCCACCCGCAATGGCAGCGCCTTTTGGGCGCTTCTGGGCAACCTGGTGATCCCGCTGTTGCTGTTGGGAGGGTTGTTCTTTTTCCTGCGGCGTGCCGGTGCTGGAGCGGGCGGCCCTGGGCAGGCAATGAACTTCGGCAAATCGCGGGCCCGCTTTCAGATGGAAGCCAAAACCGGCGTTAAGTTCGACGATGTGGCCGGGATTGAAGAAGCCAAAGAAGAATTGCAAGAGGTGGTTACCTTCTTGAAGAAGCCGGAGCGCTTCACCGCTGTTGGGGCCAAGATCCCCAAAGGCGTGTTGTTGGTGGGGCCGCCGGGGACGGGCAAAACCCTTCTGGCCAAGGCCATTGCCGGCGAGGCAGGAGTGCCTTTCTTTAGCCTGTCCGGCTCTGAGTTTGTGGAAATGTTTGTCGGGGTGGGCGCCTCTCGCGTGCGGGATCTCTTCAAGAAGGCCAAGGAGAATGCGCCTTGCATCGTCTTCATCGACGAGATCGACGCGGTGGGCCGGCAGCGGGGGGCCGGCATCGGCGGTGGCAACGACGAACGCGAGCAAACCCTGAACCAGTTGCTCACGGAGATGGACGGCTTTGAGGGCAACACCGGCATTATCGTGATTGCCGCCACCAACCGCCCTGATGTGTTGGATGCCGCTCTCTTGCGTCCGGGGCGCTTCGACCGCCAGATTACGGTGGATCGGCCTAGCTTTAAGGGGCGCTACGAGATCTTGCGGGTGCATGCCCGCAACAAGAAGCTGGCGGAAGAGGTCAGCCTAGAGGCGATTGCCCGCCGTACCCCTGGCTTTGCCGGCGCGGATCTGGCCAACCTGCTCAATGAAGCGGCCATTTTGGCGGCCCGCCGTCAGCGCATGGCCATCACCAACCAAGACATTGAGGACGCCATTGACCGCATCACCATTGGCCTGACCAAGCCGCCGCTTCTGGACGGCAAGAGCAAGCGCCTGATCGCCTACCACGAGTGTGGCCATGCCCTGTTGATGACACTTTTGCCCCACGCGGATCCCTTGAACAAGGTGACCATCATCCCCCGTTCCGGCGGCGCAGGTGGCTTTGCCCAGCAACTGCCCAACGAGGAGCAGATCGACTCCGGCATGTACAGCCGCGCTTGGCTGCTGGATCGGGTGGTGGTGGGCTTTGGCGGTCGGGCGGCCGAAGAGATCGTCTTCGGCTACTCGGAAGTGACCACCGGAGCCAGCAACGACCTGCAGCAGAACACGAATCTGGTGCGGCAGATGGTGACCCGCTTTGGCATGTCTGAGCTGGGGCCCTTGATGCTGGATCCCCCCAACAACGAGGTATTCTTGGGCGGCGGCTGGATGAACCGCGTCGAGTACTCGGAGGATGTGGCCGCCAAGATCGACCGCCAGGTGCGGCAGATCCTGGAGAGCTGTTACCAGAAAGCCAAGCAGATTTTGCTGGAGCACCGCCCTCTGCTGGATCGATTGGCCGATACCTTGGTGGAACGGGAAACCCTGGATGGCGACGAATTCCGGGCGATTGTCTCAGAGTATGTGCCCATCCCGGAGAAGGTCGGCCTACCCAGTCCATTCCCGGAAGCGGGACGGAGTCCAAAGCTGGTCTAAGGGATCCCATCTCCATTGCCAGATAGACAACTGGGGGGGTTGTTGGGGCTGGATCCCGGCAGCTGCCCCCTTTTCCTCGCGAGTTTTGGGTTGCGTTGGGCTGTCGCATGCTCTCTTCGCTCTCTGCTTTGCCGGTTCACCTTTATCGCTGCCTGAGCTGCGGTCGGGAAGGGCTGACCCAAGCACCAGGGCGGGAGCAGGGATCCGTGGCAGATCGGGTTTATTGTCCCAGTTGTGGCCAAATTTACCCCATCACCGCTTCTGGGGCTGTGGATTTTATCGGCAGCTCATCGGACCTGCATCTCACGCCGGCCCAAGCCATTGCCCATCTGCCTGGGTTTGCCTGGGGCTACGATCGCCTCTGGCGGCCCTGGGCTCTGTCGCTGCTGACGGGAGAGAGCTTTGGCAGCGAGCGGGAGAGTCAACTGCTGGCCGAGTTGGTGGGGGAGGGGGATCCCATCTTGGATTTGGGCACTGCCGGGGGGTACTGGAGCCGCTTGATTCTGGCCAGGGATCCGCAGCGGACGGTGGTCGGCCTGGACAATGCGGCAGGGGTATTGGCGGAAGCCGCTCAACAGGCACAGCCCCACTGGCAGCACTACAGCCTGATGCGGGCCCGAGCCGAACAGCTTCCCCTCGCCTCTGGAACTTTTGGGGCGGTGATCAGTGGGGCGACCTTGAACGAAGTGCCTTTGGATCCCTGTTTGCGGGAAATTGCCCGCGTCTTGAAACCGGGAGGGGCCTTTGTCTCGATGCACAGCCAGCAGGTACAGGGATGGGGGCAGATGGTGCAGCAATGGCTGGAAGCCACCGGCCTTCATTTTTTCTCAGAAACCCAGTTGCGCGAGCACCTTCAACAGGTGGGGCTGCAGTTGGAGCGTTATCTCAGCTTGGGTTGGGTGGCCTTTGTGCGGGCGGTGCGCCTCTGATCTTGGCCGGGTTAAGTTGTGCAGTGGCCATCGAGTCGATGTCGGAGCCATTACCCCAATCCAAGTCATGCCGATCCCTGGCTCCCCTCTTCCACCAAGAGAGAGACTAGGAGTGAGGGGGCACTCTATGGGATCCACTCCAGCCCAACGCCAAAGCTAAACTCCCGATCCAGGGTCGAGTTGCGCAGGCTATAGCGAGCAGAAAGACGAAAGGAAGGGCTAATGGCGTAGGCAGCAGTGAGCTCCGCCAGGGTGGCCTGTCCTTCTTCCGGCTCCTGGGGGGCAACCCAACTGTAGCTGCCGGTCAAATCTACACCTCCCGGAGCCAAGGCCAAAACAGCAAAAGCCCCATAGCTAACTCCACTGAGGCTGCGGTTCTTTTGTTCCAAAGCCCGATACCCCAGTTGTGGCGCCAGATTAAAACGGGATCCCATGGGGGCCAGAAAGTAACGCATTTCCGACCCGTACTGGCGCACTTCGGGATGTTCGGAAGATTGGCGATAGTCACCGCTGAGGGTGAGGCGATCTCCCAGACGCAAGTCTTGTAGGCTGATTCGCCAGTGCGAAGAGGACTCAAAACCGGCCTGCAAGCGCGTGGGCAAGACAGGGGTGTTGCGGATTTCTTCCAGGAGATGGGGCGGGTTTTGCAGCCAGCGGCGCAACACGGGGCTGCCTTCCAAAAGTTGGCTATCCAAGCCCAAATCCAAAGCGGCTGAGAGCGTGGCCGGCGCCGGATCCTGAATGCTGGCTTGCGTGGAATTGGCCCAAACTGGCCACCCAGGCACCAGTCCAGCCCAGAGGAGCAGCATACCCAGGGGAAGCCCTTTGCCAGACTGTCTCACCGCCTGCAACCCCATGCATCGCGTCCCTACTGTAGCCGCTTTCCGAGGGATTCTCCACGCAGACGGGCAAGGCTGGAGGTGCTCCACAGCGCGGCAACAACACCTCAAAGACGGCCCAGCGACAACAGAAAGCCTAGCTGCTCCGGCTGTTGGCAACCACCCGCAAGCGCTCGACCAATTTTTGCAGTTGCCGTTCAAATTGCAGACTTTGCCGCTGTAGCTGACTGACCTTTTCACAGCTATAGAGGACGGTGGTGTGATCTTTTCCCCCAAAGTAGTCGCCAATTTTGGGCAGGCTGAGGTTGGTGTAGTGGCGCATCAAGAACATGGCAATTTGCCGTGCTTGGCTGATGTCGCGCTTGCGGGAGGATCCCAGTAAACTGTCTCGGTCGATGCCGAATTCTTCACAGACCACATCGGTAATCATGTCGGCGGTGATCTCTTTCGGCTCGCTGGGGGGATTGAGGATGGGCTGAATCGTCTCCACGCTCATCGGCAAGCCAGAAATGGAAACATAGGCGACGGCGCGGATCAGGGCACCTTCCAGCTCGCGGATGTTGCTGGTGTAGGTGGTGGCAATGTACTCGATCACGTCGGCGGGCAAGTTCATTCCCTCGTACTCGGCTTTCTTCTTGAGAATGGCCATGCGGGTTTCGATATCCGGCGATTGAATTTCGGCAATCAGGCCCATCGAAAACCGAGAACAGAGACGTTCCTGCAGACGCGGGATCAGATGAGGAGAGCGGTCGGCGGCCAGTACGATCTGTTTGCCGGACTCGTGCAGCGTATTAAAGGTGTGAAAAAACTCCTCTTGGGTGTACTCTTTGCCTTCGATAAATTGAACGTCATCCACCAATAAAATATCCACATCCCGATAGTGCTCCCGGAAAGACTGCATGCTGTCTCGCCGGATGGCATCGATTAAATCGTTGGTAAACCGTTCGGTGGACACGTAAAAGACTTTGGCCTGTGGATTTGCCTCTAGCTGGTAGTGGCCAATGGCCTGCATCAGGTGGGTTTTGCCTAGACCCACCCCACCGCAGAGAAACAGGGGGTTGTAGGCGCGCCCAGGCTTGTCGGCCACAGCCAGAGCTGCAGCGTGAGCCATGCGGTTGTTGGGGCCAACCACAAACCGCGAGAAGGAATACTTGGGGTTGAGATCCGGCGCCCGCATGGGCAGGCTGCCGCCGACTTCCAGTCCTAGGGTGGTGGAGGCAGGTAAGCTGCCGGCTCTGCCCGATGTTGGGGAAATCGCCCTTGAAGGGGGTTCTGCCTCGACAGAAGCGTGGGGGGAAACGGAAAACTCCACCTGCAAAGGGATCCCGGCTACCCGCTGCACCACCTCGGTGATGGTGGAGGCGTAGTGCTTTTGCAGCCAGCCCCGCGCCCATTCGCTGGGGGTACAGATGGTGAGGCGGTTGTCCACCAACGATTCAGCCCGCGCCGTTTTGATCCAAGCCTCAAAGGTTGGGCGGCTGAGCTGCACCTGCAGATGACACAGGGCTTCATCCCAGAGCTGATCCAGGGAAATATCCACACCACACACTCAGAGCGACACAGCAGAAGCCCAGAGGAAACAGCGGCGGCTTCCTCGACAGGAGCTTCGGGATTCCCAATTTAACTGCTCGGCGCGGGGTGGCCAATCTAGCAATTTTCCATTGAGTCTGCTAAGATTGAGCGTCTGCGATCAGTTTCAAGCGGGCTAATTTCGGTCTGGTCAGCTCTGGCAAATGATCTTGGATTCATAAGTTGGCTTCTCACCATGACTCAGCGTACCCTTCGTGGCACCAATCGCAGACGCATTCGGGTTTCTGGGTTTCGGGCCAGAATGCGAACGGCAACTGGGCGTCAGGTCTTGCGGCGACGGCGGGCCAAGGGGCGTTATCGCCTGGCGGTTTCCTAAGCCCTTTGGTCAGAGATTTGATTTGTCTTGGTTTTTTGGAGCGTTGCAGCCCAAAACTCGCTGACTTCTGGGGCAGACTCTCCTCGGTGCCCAATGTTGCCGGCTCCTCATCGATTGCGGGATCGACGAGCTTTTCAGGCGCTCTACCAGGGGGGCCAACGTCGTTCCGGTGCAGGCTTGACCCTGCTGTTTCAGCCGATGCCCGCAGGGTGCGAAGGGATCCCTAGCCAAGTGGGGCTGGTGATCGGCAGAAAGGTGAGCAAATCTGCCGTAAAGCGGAATCGGCTGCGCCGCCAGTTGCGAGAAATCTTGCGCCCCCTGTGCCCAAACCTGAAACCCGGATACCGGCTGCTGTTTATCTCCAAGGCAAACTTACTGACCTACCGCTGGCCGGAGCTGAGGGCGGAGGTGCATCGTCTTCTCCAAAAGGCCGACCTGCTCGTCAGCACAGATGTAGACTCAACAGGTGCAGACTCAGATGCCAAGCCGTCCTAAGAAACTTGAGCTGCACAGGTTTTTGCTACCCATGCTAGCCTGTTGCCATCATATGCTGGTGGCCACGCTAGATGTGGGGTGTGATGTACATCAAGCGGATTGAGCTGACCCGATTTAAGTCGTTTGGCAGCACCACCTCGTTGCCCCTGCTGCCGGGCTTTACGGTCATTTCCGGCCCCAATGGCTCCGGTAAGTCTAACATCCTGGATGGGATCCTGTTCGCGCTGGGTTTATCGTCCTCGCGGGGGATGCGGGCAGAGAGGCTTTTGGATCTGGTGCATTCCGGCAGCCTCAACGGCAATCGGCAGGTGGAAACCCACGTTTCCGTCACCTTTGAGCTGGGGCCAGGAGAAGATGGCCAGCCCAGGGAATGGAAAGTCAGTCGCCGGCTGCGGGTCAGGCCCGGAAAGGCTGAGGAGCTCGCCCGCGATAGTGGGACGGAGTCCTTTTCTCTCCCCTACACCAGCACCTTTTATATCAACGATGTGCCCTGTACCCTGAGCGAGCTGCACGAACAACTGGAGGCGATGCACATCTACCCCAACGGCTACAACGTTGTTTTACAAGGGGATGTCACCAGTATCATTTCCATGCACCCCAAGGAACGGCGGCAGATCATCGACGAATTGGCGGGGGTGGCCACCTTCGACCGCAAGATCGCCCAGGCCAACAGCAAGCTGGAGGCGGTGCGGGAACAAATTGAGCGTTTTCGGCTCATCGAACAGGAATGGCAAGCCCAGGGAGAACGGCTGCTCAAAGAGAGCGAAAAGGCTCAACACCATCAGCAACTGCGGCTGCAGCTGCAAACGCTGGGGCAGCAGCAACAGGTGTTGCTTTGGCGGCATTTGCAAGTCCAAGTGGAAGAAACCCAGGCGGCCATTCAGCGGTTTCTGGAAACTCAGGAGCAGGCCACTGCTCAGGTGCAGACCTTGAACGATCATTTGCAACAGGCCGAAGCCGCCCTGGGCGAGTTGCAAAGCCGCATCCATGCTCTTGGAGAGGAGGAATACCTGCACCTGCAAGCCCAAATCGCCGCCGCCGAAGCACAGCGGCAACAGGTCAGCCGACAGATCGCAGCCTGGCAGGAGGAGATCCAGCAAGCGCAGCGCCTACATCAGGAGTGCCAAGCCCAACAGCAGCATCTGCAGGCGGAGCTGGAACACCTGCACAGCCAACAAGAGCAACTGGCCCAAGCCCAGGGATCCCTGCAGGCCCAGGTTCAGAAAGCCCAAATTAGCTTGGAACAGAGCCGCGAACAGCTGCGCGCCCTAGCCCAATCCGCTGATGCCTGGGTGAAACAGCAGCGCTACCTCACCCGCCACATTGAGGAACTTCGCGCCGAACAGGAGCCTCTCCAACAGGAGCAAATTCGCCTGCAAGAGCGACAACGGCAACTGGAACGGCAAAGCCAAGAGATCCAGGCGGAGATTGCCCAGATCGAGGCGTGGCTGGGATCCCACCTGGCCCTCACCGCCGAGCTGGAACACACTTGCCGACAGTCGGAAGCTCAGGTTCAAACTTTGGCCCAAGAGCTGGCGCAACTGCAGGCCAGCCTGGAGTTGGATCGCGCCACCCACGAACGCCTCACCGTCGAGCTGCACGCCAAGCAGCGGCAACTGGACAAATGGGAAACCCGCCGCCAAGTGTTGCAAGAATCCCAGGGATCCCGGGCGACCCAAGCCATCCTGAGTGCCCGTCTGCCGGGGGTTTTGGGGTTGGTGGCCCAGTTGGGGCAGGTGGATCCCCAGTATCAACTGGCCCTGGAGGTTGCAGCAGGCAACCGGCTGCACTTTGTGGTGGTGGAGGATGACACCGTGGCCGTGAGCGCTGTCAACTTTTTGAAACGGGAAAAAGCCGGACGCGCCACCTTTTTGCCCTTGAATAAGCTCCAGCCCACCCGCCCCCCCAGCCCCCTGAAATTGGACGGCCTGATCGACTACGCCATTCGTTTGGTGCGTTTTGAAGAGCGCTACCGGGATGTTTTCGGCTTTGTGTTCGGCTCCACCCTGGTTTTCCAAAGCCTAGAGCTGGCCCAGCCCCACATCGGCAAGCACCGCATGGTTACTCTGGAAGGGGAGCTGTTGGAAACTTCGGGCGCCATGACCGGCGGCAGCGCCCCCCAGCGAGCTGGGATCCATTTTTCTGTCGGCGAACCTTCCGAGGAGGCCGCCTTGCGCTCCCGCTTGGCCGAGCTGGAGGAACTGCTGGCCGCCCTCACCCTGCGCCTACAAGCAGCCCAAGCCCGCGAAAAACAACTGGCCCAAGCCCTGCTCCTGGCTCGCCAAGACGCCCTGCAAGCCCAGCAATATCTGGAGCGGCACCAAGCCGACTGCCAAAAGCAACAGGCCCGCCTGCAACACCTGCAGGGATCCCTGGCGCAAAGGCAAAGCGAAAGCCACCAGATCCAGCAGCGGCTCCAGCAGATTCAACTGCGTTGGGATCCCTTGCAACAGCGCCTGGCCGATCTCACCCTCAAGCTCAGCCAACTGGAGGGATCCCCGGTGAACCAACATTGGCAGCAACTGCAGCAGACGGTGCAGCAGCAGGAAAGTCGCTTGGCAGAGCTGCAGCAGCAACTGACCCAACTGGAGCGGCAACAGCAGGAGAACTCCGGCCAACAACACCTGAAACAGGCCCAAATCCAGCACCACCAGGAGCGCCTGCAGGAGAGCAAACAGCGCCAAGCCTATCTGCAGGAGCAAATCGTCCAAGCCCAAGCCACCCTTGGCCAAATCCAGCAACACCTTGCCGAGCAACGGCAACAGATGAGCCAGATCGAGGCCCGACTTTCCCACCTGCGCCAAGAGCGAGATCGGCAGGAATTTCAACTGCGGGCCCAACAACAGCAAATCCAACGCCTGGAGTGGGAACGCTACAACGCCCTCACCCAACAACAGGAAAAAGAGGCCCTGCTGGCCCAACTGCAAACCCAACTGCAAGCGGTGGCCCAAGAGCTGCCGGATCCGCTGCCCGACTTGCCCGCCACCCTGACCCTAGACGAGCTGCAACGGCAAAAACGCAAAATCGAAGAGCAATTGCGATCCCTGGAGCCGGTAAACATGCTGGCCATTGCCGAATACGAACAGACCCAAGCTCGCCTGCGGGATCTCAGCGCCAAACTGGAAACCCTGCACCAAGAGCGCACCGAGTTGTTGCTGCGCATCGAGAACTTTTCCACCCTGCGTCGGCAAGCCTTCTTGGATGCCTTTCATGCCGTCAACGGCCATTTTCAGACCATCTTTGCCCAACTTTCCGATGGGGATGGCCATTTGGAATTGGAAAACCCAGAGGATCCCTTCGCAGGCGGTCTAACCTTGGTGGCCCACCCCAAAGGCAAGCCGGTGCGCCGTCTCAGCGCCATGTCGGGAGGAGAAAAATCCTTGACAGCCCTCAGCTTTATTTTTGCTCTGCAGCGATTCCGCCCTTCCAGCTTTTACGCCTTTGATGAAGTAGATATGTTTTTGGACGGGGCCAATGTGGAAAAATTGGCCAATATGATCTGGCAGCAATCTCGTCAGGCGCAGTTTTTGGTGGTCAGTTTACGCCGCCCCATGATCGAAAAAGCTGAGCACACCATTGGTGTAACCCAGGCCCGCGGTGCATACACTCAGGTGATCGGCCTGACCAAACCCGCCCCTCACCCCAGTTAAGATGTGGCTTGGTTAAGAGCAGAGGGCAAATCCTGAGGTCCCATTAGGCTCATTCTAAGAATGGTTTAGGAGTGTCCAAACGCCTGCCATGGTTGCTCTGACTCTGAATCTATCCCCCCTGACAACCCTGAGCCGAGCAGATTTTATTCGGCTTTGTGCCGCCAATCCTGACTTGAAGCTGGAGCGTACCGCTCAAGGAGAATTGGTTATCATGTCTCCAACCGGCGGGGAAACCGGCCACTGGAATGCCGAAATCACCACAGACTTAACCCTTTGGAATCGGCAATCGGGCCGAGGGAAAAGCTTTGATTCTTCCACCGGATTTTCCTTGCCTTCAGGCAGCGACCGCTCCCCTGATTTGGCCTGGATCCCGATTGAAAAGTGGGAAGCTTTGGATCCCTCAGTCCGTCAAGGATTTTTGCCCTTGTGCCCCGATTTTGTGGTGGAGATCCTCTCGCCCACCGATTCTTGGATCCAAACTCAGGCCAAGATGCAAGAATACATGGACAACGGCTGCCGGCTGGGGTGGCTGCTGGATCCCAAGGCTAAGCGGGTGATGATCTACCGACAAGGGCAAGCGCCGGAATTGGTCGAAGATCCGGAAACCCTATCAGGAGAGGACGTGCTGCCGGGCTTCACCTTGCCCATTCGCAAGATCTGGTCGGCTTGATATGAGTAGCTTTCACGGATTTACGATCCCTGATACAGATTTTTTCCACACCCTTAACCCAGCTAACTCAGATGGATCTCTTGCATGACAGGGATCGGAATTGCAGAACTCTCCCAACCTTGGAAACAGCTGCAGTAAAAATGTTGAGCGATAGGCCAAAAACAGGCGGAGTCACACTACCATGGCTGCTCTGACTCTGAATCTATCTCCCCTGATAACCCTCAGCCGAGCAGATTTTATCCGGCTTTGTGCCGCCAATCCTGAGCTGAAGCTGGAGCGTACTGCCCAAGGAGAATTGGTCATCATGTCTCCAACCGGTGGGGAAACGGGCAATCTTAACTTTGAAATTGCCGGGGAAGTTTATGTTTGGAATCGGCAATCGGGCCGAGGGAAAAGCTTTGATTCTTCCACCGGATTTTCCTTGCCTTCAGGCAGCGACCGCTCCCCTGATTTGGCCTGGATCCCGATTGAAAAGTGGGAAGCTTTGGATCCGGAAACCCGCCAAGGATTTTTGCCCCTGTGCCCCGATTTTGTGGTGGAGATCCTCTCGCCCACCGACTCTTGGATTCAAACTCAGGCCAAGATGCAAGAATACATGGACAACGGCTGCCGGCTGGGGTGGCTGCTGGATCCCAAGGCCAAGCGGGTGATGATCTACCGACAAGGGCAAGCGCCGGAATTGGTCGAAGATCCGGAAACCTTATCGGGAGAGGACGTGCTGCCGGGCTTCACCTTGCCCATCCGCAAGATCTGGTCCACCTGACATTCTACGGTCGTTTTATAGTCATTTTAGACAGGAATGAAACATTTGTGTATTGGTTCCTAACTCCCCTCTCCCAAAGGAAGAGGGGCTGGGAGTGGTCGCAGAAGCTGCACGGAATGCTTGAGGAGTGTCTCAATCTAGTTTGGAATGACTATAGTCCTCAGATTGGGGTCTTTCGCGCAATTCTGGCGAGACTGGGATCTTGGCCAGGCTGGATAAGGCCCACCGATGCCTTTTGCACCTGCTGGACTTCTTGCAAAAGCTGCAAGTAAAAAGTCCGTCGTTCCCAATCCAGATCTCGGAGCCCACAGCCCGGCTCTCGATGGTGCAGGCAATCGCGAAACTGACAGGCGCCCAAGCGATCCCTTACTTCGGGGAAGCACCGTATCAACTGCAAAGGATGCACCGGCGGGATCCCTTCGCCAGCATTGAATCCCGGCGAATCGGCGATCCAACCGCCTTCCGGCAAAGGAAACAGCTCCACATGGCGGGTGGTGTGCCGACCATGGCCCAAACGTCTGGAGACGGCCTGAGTGGCCAGCCGAACGTCCGGCAGCAGCCGATTGAGCAAGCTGGATTTGCCCACCCCGGAAGGGCCCATCACCACCGAGATCTGATCTCGACAGCACTGTTGCAACTGGGGGATCCCAGCTTGGGTGTGGGCACTGACCAACAGAGGCTCATATCCCCACCTCTGCAGACGCTCCACCCAAGTTGTCGCCACTTCTGGATCCACGCAGTCGCATTTGTTCAACACCACCTGAACCCGCAGTTGGCTGGCCTCGGCTTGCACCAGCAGACGACTGAGGGCGTTGGGCTCAGGGTCGGGCTCGGCCAGGGCCACCACCACCAGAACTTGGGTTGCGTTGGCAATAGCGGGTCGAGGCAGCTGAGTGCGCCGCGGCAGGATCGCCTCGATCACCCCCCGCTCCGGCCAGAGGTCGGCGGCAGCAGGCGGCAAGCGCACCTCCACCCAGTCCCCCACCATCACCTGCTGGCCCGTTTTTTTCAGCTTGGCCCGGCTGGTACAGAGAATCTCCGCCGGGGTGGGCTTTTGAGCCGGAAACTGAGCCGGGATCTCGGGAAAAAGGGCGGCCAAACTCGGATCGATCCGCACGCGATAAAAGTTGGCCTGCGCTGCGCGCACCCAGCCGGTACAATCTTTTCCTTCCGGTTTCACCGGGCTCATGCCGACTCAGGCGTGCCGCGACGCACCCAGAGAATGTGATGGCCTTCGGGGGCAGCCGCCTGTCCCTCAATCCGATGCCCGGCCATGGCTAGACTGTTGGGCACCTGCTCCAGGGGTTCTCCCGCATCCAGCCATAGCTCCAGCAGTTCTCCAGGAGCCATGCGCTCCAGGCGCAGCTTCGCCCGCACGTAGTTAAGTGGGCAAGGGATCCCGCGCTGGTCAAGGATAAACTTGACCTCTTCCGACGAAACAGCCTCTGCAGTCATTCTTCCTCACGCTCCCGGTTGCCAGGCATCTGGGCCAGCCCCCGCAACAACCCGCCCAAGAAACCATCCCGCTTGTTGATGCGTTCTCCGTGCAGCTCAGCCAGGCGCATGAGCAATTCCCGCTCTTCTGAGCTGATGCGGGTGGGGATCTCCACCACCAAGGTGATTTGGTGGTCGCCCCGAGACATCGGGTTGCCAATGCGAGGTACCCCCTTGCCCTCCAGGGTCAGCACTGTACCCGGCTGGGATCCGGCTGGGATGGTCAGCTCCACCTCCTCCTCCAGGCCGGCTTTCGAGTCCACGGTGGGCACAGAGACCTTGGCCCCCAAGATGGCCTGCAAATAGCTCACCCGCACCTCCGAGAGAATGGTCAGGCCATCTCGCTGGAAGTCGGGATCCGGTTCCACGAATAGGTAGACGTAGAGATCCCCGGGCGGGCCACCGCGTCGACCGGCATCGCCTTCCCCGGAAACCCGCAAACGGGTGCCACTATCCACGCCGGCTGGGATGTTAATGCGCAGTTTCTTCGTGGTTTGGGCCAAGCCCTCGCCGTTGCAGTTGTAGCAGGGCTCCTCCAACACCTGACCGCTGCCACCACAGGTGGGACAAACCGAGACCTGGGTAAAGTTGCCAAACGGCGTGCGGGTTGCCCGCCGCACCTGACCACCGCCCCCGCAGGTGGGGCAAGTTTTCACCTCCGTACCGGGCTTAGCCCCGCTGCCTCCACAGACGTTGCAGACTTCCAAGTGGCTGATGCGAATCTGCTTTTCGCCGCCGAAGATGGCTTCCAGAAACTCCAGTTTTAGGTCAAAGCGCAGATCATCGCCCCGTACCGGCCCCTGGCGACTGCGGGCATAGCTGGCTCCTGCCCCTGCAAAGTTGGTGAAAAAGCTCTCGAAAATGTCGGCAAAGCCACCCATCCCCGCAAAATCCTGGAATCCACTTGCTGCCGCAGCAGCTCCACTCAAACCCGCTTCTCCAAAGCGATCGTAGCGAGCTTTTAGCTCATTATCAGAGAGCACCTCATAGGCACGGTTGATCTCTTTGAAGCGCTCCTCGGCGCCTGGCTCCTTATTGACATCCGGGTGGTACTTACGAGCCAACCGTCGATAGGCGCGCTTGATCTCCTCTTTGGAGCTATCGCGGCTAACCCCCAAGATTTCATAGTAGTCGCGAGCCATAGAAGCGCTTCAGAAGAGGTTAAAGATCAAAACATCAGACACACTTGAGATGCAACTTGTCAGGCAGCACAACCGAAGCAGACCTACAAGGCACCGGAGCTGGGGGAGAGCAAGCAGTTGCCTAGAATCCTCAGCGAGCTCCATAGATCTCGCTACCCATCTCCAGCAGGACAGCCCGCAGTTCTTCCATTGCGTTCCGTAAAGTTGCTAAGTCTACGTTATCATTTGCCAGCAATGCCCTCAATGTGCCCGCCACCTGAGCCCCCCGCTGGATTCGAGCTTCGCTGAGACGATTGCCATGCTCCTGCAGGGTTTTGTCGTAGTTGTAGAGCAGGCTATCTGACTGGTTGCGGGCTTCCACCAACTGCCGCCGGCGTTGATCTTCTTCGGCATAAGCCTCCGCTTCTCGGCGCATCCGCTCGATCTCGCTGCTGCTCAGGCCACCGTTATTGGTGATCTTGACGCTCTGCTCGATTCCTGTCCCCTTTTCCCGAGCCGAGACTTTCAAGATCCCGTTGGCATCGATGTCAAAAGAAACCTCGATCTGGGGCACCCCACGGGGAGCCGGCGGGATCCCGGTCAGCTGAAAGCGGCCCAAGGTTTTGTTGTCTTTGGCCATGGCCCGCTCTCCCTGCAGGACGTGAATCTCCACCACACTCTGGCCATCGGTGGCAGTGGAGAAAATCTGGGTTTTACTGGTGGGAATGGTGGTGTTGCGCTCGATGATGCGGGTGAAGACTCCCCCCAGCGTTTCCACCCCAATCGAGAGAGGGATCACGTCCAGCAGCAGTAGATCTTTCACTTCTCCACCCACCACGCCTGCCTGGATGGCAGCGCCAAGGGCCACCGCCTCGTCCGGGTTGACGGAGCGATCTGGGTTTTTTTTGAAGATTTGCCGAATTTTCTCCTGGACAGCGGGAATACGAGTAGAGCCGCCCACCAGCAGCACGCGGTCGATGTCTGCAGGGGAGAGGCCAGCATCCCGCAGCGCCTGTTCTGTAGGCTCCACGGTGGCCTCCACCAGATCCCGCACCAACTCCTCAAACTTGCCGCGGGTCAGCTCCACTTCCAGGTGCTTGGGCCCCGAATCGTCGGCGGTGATAAAAGGCAGGTTAATGAGTGTAACCTGGGTGCTGGACAGCTCAATTTTGGCCTTCTCAGCAGCCTCCCGCATCCGCTGCAGGGCCATGCGATCCCGCGAGAGGTCGATCCCTTCCGTCTCCAAAAACTGACGGATGAGCCAATCGACAATTCTTTGGTCGAAATCATCCCCCCCCAGGTGGTTGTTGCCGGCAGTCGCTTGCACCTCAAACACGCCGCTGCCCAGTTGCAGCACCGAGACATCGAAGGTGCCGCCACCCAAATCGAAAACCAGAATGCGCAGGTCTTGATCTTGTTTGTCTAGACCATAGGCCAGGGCGGCTGCTGTCGGCTCGTTGATGATGCGCAGCACCTCCAGGCCGGCAATGGTGCCCGCATCTTTGGTGGCCTGCCGCTGGGCATCGGTGAAGTAGGCGGGAACGGTGATCACGGCTTGGGTCACCGGCTCCCCCAGATAGGCCTCCGCATCGGCCTTCAGCTTTTGCAGGATCATGGCGGAGATCTCCTGCGGAGTGTAGGCGCGATCTTGCACCGCCACTTCCACCATGTTGTCTCGACCGGGGATGACTTTGTAGGGAACCCGCCTCCGCTCATCTTCGGTCTCGGCAAAGGTGCGGCCAATGAAGCGTTTGATGCTGAAGATGGTGTTTTCGGCATTGGTAACCGCCTGGCGCTTGGCCAGTTGGCCCACCAAGCGGGTGTTGTTCTTGGCGAAGCCGACAATGCTGGGGGTGGTGCGCCCTCCCTCGGCGTTGGTGATCACAACGGGCTGACCACCTTCCAAAACCGCCACGCAACTGTTGGTGGTTCCCAGGTCAATCCCGATGACTTTACCCATAGCCCCCTCTTCCCGTGCGCCAAGTCTCAACCCAAGAACGCGATTCCACGGATCTTAAAAGCATTCTGCCCAGAATCCCTCAGAAACCTTCAGACGGTGCTTTCGTCTCCGTAGCTTTACTGTAGCGTTTCTGAGACTGCTCTGGCTCTGTTTGTCAAGGTTCAAGTGAGCAAGTTTGGCTAGGAAGGTTGGGGGTTTTGGGGAGAGGCAGGAGTGCTCTCCGGGCCGGGTTCGCTGGTGGCCTGGGCAGAGGGGGAAGGTTCAGCGCTGGGGTTGCCTGCCGAGACGGCTACCATGGCATGACGGATCACCAAGTCCCCCAACTTGTAACCCGGCTGATATTCGACGGCTACCACATCCTCGGGATAGTCTGGGCTGGGCTGACGGGCTATGGCTTCGTGCAGGTTGGGGTCGAAGGGCTGGCCCACCGATTTCATGCGGGAGACGCCCATCTTCTTCAGGCATTCCACCAGCAGGCGGTAGACGCTCTGGTAGCTGTTGTGCAACTCCCGCTCGCGGTCGGTTTCCAGCTTCAGCTGCTGCTGAGCCCGCTCAAAGCTGTCCACAACAGGCAAGATCTCCAGCACAAATTTCTGCCGTTCTTTTTGGCTGAACTCTTCTTTTTCCCGCTGGGTACGCCGCCGGTAGTTTTCAAAATCGGCGTAGAGGCGCAGGTAGGCGTCTTCTTTCTCTTTGAGTTGCTGGCGGACAACTTCCAACTCGTGCTGGAGCTGCTTGAGAGCTTCACCGGGATCTGGAGAAGGCTCAGCTGCGGTTTCTCCGGAGGAGGTACCGGCTTCTGCTTCGCTATCTTCCAAAATCAGCTTCTCCAGCTCTGCCTCTACGTCGATCTCTTCTTCCTGTAGTTCAGGATGGGTATCTTCTGGGGCCATCGGTTGCTTCTCTTCGGCAGTCATGGGCGATGTCGGCAAGTGTTAGCAATGAGCAGTGACTCGGATATCCCCAGTTTGGCAGTTTCAAAACCGCCGCTGCACTCAGCCAAACCAGGCTCTGTGTTGATCGTATTCTACCGGGTTCTCTTTCAGCCAGTTGAAGTCAATATCTTTTCTTTCCTAGCCGACCAGCAGATGTTCCCGTGGCCGGCCCAGGCAATCGGGGAAGTAGATCTTGGCCAAGTCGGGGATTAGGCGCCAGTTGGGGCTGTAGATGGGTTGAATGGGGGAGTGGGTGTGAATATAGTAGACCAGAAAGTCGCGGATGCTATCGGCTGAGATCCACAGGGTTTGGGCTTCTTGGAACATGCTGTAACCGCCGCCGCCGCCGGCTCGGTAGTGGTTAATGGCCAGGCGAAAGGTCTGTGCTGGTTCCACCGGCTGTCCGCGGAATTGTAAGGTCACCAGGCGCTTTCCTACGGGGCGGGTGAGATCGAAGCAGTAGTCGATGCCGTGGTAGAGGTCGAAGGTGTAGCCGCGGGCTTCGGGGGCCACGACGGCAGCAGGATCGGCGGGAAGGTGATTGGGATCCAACTGGCGAAAATAGCCGGCAGTCTGTTCCAGGGCGCGCCGCAGAATATCTCCGGTGATCTCCAACACGCAGAGGGTGTTGTCGTAGACGGTGAGGCTGTAGGCATCTTGCAGGGAGATGGGGCCTGCTGACAGGCCGGCGCTGCTGCAGATGTTGACCAGGGAGAGCTCTGCGGGGAATCCTGCCTCCCGCACTGCTTGCAATTGGGCCTGATGGAGCAGCTCTGCCAGAGGGTTGGCCCCCAGACGGGCTGCCAGACCGCCGCTATAGGCAGAACGGGCTTGGCCAATGGGCTGACGGATGTAGCGCAGGGTGGCTTGATGATAGGGCTCTGTCAAGGCCAAGAGTTCGGGATCGGGAGGGATCCCTTCGGCGGAGAGGAGCTGTGCGCTTTTGCTGATGATTTGCCAGCGGCTGCCCTGGCGCTCCAGCTCCAGGGATACCTGGGAGAGGTGGCTGCCCCAATAGCCGGGCTGAACTACCAGAGCTTGGGATCCCCCCAAACCGGCGATGGTCTGGTGGGTATGGCCGGAGAGGATGACGTCAATGCCGTCCAGCTCGGCCAGGGCCAACAGTTCGTTTTCCCCTGCCAGGCTTTTGTTGCTGCACCAGCCGGAGCGATCCGGGTTGTGCCAATGCTCAGGGGTGCGCAGGGGGGGCAATTGGTTGGGGCCGCTGTGCAGGATCAAGATCAAGACATCCACCTGAGGTCGCAGCAGCGACAGGTAGTGGCGGGCGGTCTCCAGCAGGGGGGCAAAGCGTAGGCCCAAGATGTAGTCCGGGCGCTCCCAGGTGTCGATGCGGGGGGTGGTCAGCCCCAACAGGCCGACGCGAACCCCGGCCAATTCCCGGATCAGGTAGGGCTGGAAGAGGGGATCCCCATTCTGGCGGAGGATGTTGGCACAGAGCACCGGACAGCGGAGATCGCCGACAAAATCCCGGAGAACCTGAAGCCCAAAGTTAAAGTCGTGGTTGCCAGGGGTAAAGGCGTCGTAGCCTAGGGCGTTGAGGGCATGGGCCAAGGGGTGGGGAGAGACGCGCTCCACCTGCGCATAGTAGGTGCCCAAGGGGGATCCCTGAATGGTATCGCCGCTGTCGATGAGTAAGACGGGATCCTCACTGGCAGCTCGCACGCGCTTAATAAGGGTGGCCAGCTTGGCTAGACCGTGCTCCGCAGGGATCCCGGTGAAGTAGTTCCAGGGATGTAGATTGGCATGGAGATCCGAAGTGTGGAGAATTGTTAATCGCATTCTCATATCATAGCCAAAGTCAAAGCCCAACCCAAACTCGTCAGCCCAGCAAGAACAGCACCTGCACACAGCCCACCAAAAAGCCGAGGAGGCCGCCTAAGTTGACGATGGCCTGGAGTTCTTGGCGCACAATCTGCTGGATGGCCTGCTCCAGGTCGGCAGGGGAGGTGGCGTTGACTTTATCGGCAATGACCTGATCCAGGTTCAACACCGGGATCACCTGCATCATCAGGGATTCGAGATCCCGTTCTAGGTAGCGCTCCAAGACCAAAGCCAGGTCGGCGCTGATCTGATCGATGGAGGTGATCAACGCCTTGGAGTTGCGCAGGCGTCCCAACACCAGGCTGGCCACTTTTTCCCAATCGATGGTCTCCCCCAGCCCTTTGATAACCTCTGGCCCTTGGCTGCGCAGGTAATCTTGGATCCCGTCGCGGAGGGCACGGCGCAACTGACGCACGGCGGAAACCGGCAGGTTTTGCAGCGAGAGGTTCTGCAGGATCTCGGTCAGGCGGCGGGAGGCGTTGATGTCTTTGAGCAGATCTTCCAAGATGGCTTCTGCCCCTTCCGGCTCTTCTAGACAATAGGTGCGCAGGCGCAACAGGGCATTTTTCAGGCCGAACAAGTTGGCCACCACCCAGTAGGAGCCGGTCGCTCGTTCACGAAACTCCTCATCCAGGGATTCGATGTTGCGATCGGTGAGAAAGTCCACCAAGTTCTGCCGCAACACCTTTGGGGGCAGCGCCTGCTTCAAGATCCACTCTGAGAGCTGCTTGGCCTGCTCGGCACTGAGACGCAGCTCCAGCAACACCTGGTCGAACAGTTGGTTAATCGGCCCTTCCAAAAAGGTTTCTTGACGGGCAAGCACCTTCACCAGGCGGGGCAACGACTCGTTAAACAGGTCGGCTAAAATGCGCGCCAACACCTGAGCAGTTTGCTGCTGTTGCTCAGGGTTTTGCAGCCGATCCAGGGCTACCCCCAGCAGCCAGCGGATCCCTGCTTGCATGCGCTCGGTTTGCAGCAGCTTACGGGCCAGATTGTGCAGTTCCTCCGGCGTGAGCAGGGATCCCATGATGGTCTTGGCGATCTGCTTGGCCAGACGGGGTTGGTTCTGCGGGATCAGGCCGGGGGTGAAGGGGATGCGCCAGCCGAAAACCCGATAGGGGCGGTAGGGCCGGAACAGCATTTTGATGGCAATGTCGTTGGTGAAATAGCCGATCACCAGCCCGGCCAGCGGGGGCACAACGTAGATCCAGAAGGCCATGGAACCAATGGAGGGGGCTCTCTTCTACTCTACCGAGCTGCCCCGAGTCACTTCAGCCAGCCACAGGGCAAAAGAGGGTTGGCCAGTTCATTGGATGATCAGGCTATCGGTCAGTTCCAGCTCCACCAGCGTATTGGGCTGCAGCGTCACCACCCGGTCAATATTGGTACTGCCTGCCGCAGCGCCGGCCAAGCTGCCGGCCAAGATCGGCAAAAAGCCCCATCCCCCCGTGAGGATCCCCAAGGCCAACCCACCTGCTGCCCCATAGCCTGCCCCGCGGGCTACAGTTGTGCCGACATCGGCGTTGCGATCCAACCCGACTGATAGCGGCGCAGATTGGCCTCTCACCAAGTAGGTGGAAGACCCAATGGTGAGGCGGTTGGCCACAAAGCGGCTGCCGACGACCCGCTCTTGGGGATCGGCGCTCTCCGCCTCCCGACCAGGAAACTTCTGTTCTCGGTAAACCGGCTCAAAAGTGCCCCACACTACACTCCCTGCCGGGATCACCACCTGGCCAAAGCGATCCACCACCGGCTCGGAGACTTCCAGGTGGCCGTTAATGGCCTGGTAGGGCTGGAAAGTGATGGGGCGGTAGACCGTGAGGAGAATACGGGTGCCGGCAGGCAGCTCGCCCCACGTGGCTCCAGGGAGATCCCCACCTGGGCTGAGGTCGGGCCGACGTTGATAGGAATAGGCCTCGCCTTGGGGGAGTTGTCCACCTGGGGCCGCTTGAACGGGCACCACCGGGATCGGATCCAAGGCCGGAGCTGTGGGATCCAGCGGCATTTGCGGCACCTGAGGTACCGGTGGCAGGGCCGTGGCAGAGCCGGGGGAGGGCGGAGCACTCAGCAAGGGCAAGGTAGGGACGGGATCCCCCCTGGGGGGCACCGGCTGAGGGGTGAACTCGAACTGCTGAGCAGCAACCGGGGTAACGGCACCGGCTATCAACACCCCCCAAAAGGAACTCCTCTGCAACAAATGCAGGAACGGCTGCAAGGTTGAGCTCATGGATCCCATCCGGTCACAACTGGCAGTAGCTTAACATCCTGCCCCGCTTGTGCCCACTAGATTTAGTAGGTATTAAGGGATCGGAAGCTCTTAAAACACTATTGAGCCTGTTCGGGGTCTGGATCGAGTTTTCCCTAGGGGCTGGGGGAAGGAGAAGGAGTCGGTCCGCCGGGATCCCCTGGCTGGGGGGCTGGGGATTCTGGCTTAGGAGACTCTGTAGCCTCACTCTCCTGAGCCTCGGGGCTGGACTCCGGCTTGGGTTCTGCAGGAGACCGTCCTTCTGGAGAAGGAGAAGGTGAAGGCTGATACATTTACGCTGAACACTGCTGAACATCACTGTTCAACTATGCAGCGATAGCATTCTGTTTGTTTCCAAACAGAATGGCGGTATCCCGCAAAGCTTTGAGTAGAATACCCAAAGCGCAGTTTCCGTGTCGTCTTACTACCAATTTTCTGCTTTGCTTTGGCTACCATGTTGGCAGACTCGAAAGTAAACAGAAAGATCAACTGGTAGTAATCCGTACTGAACATATTATACATTATTTTCAGTATAGTTGAGCTTATTATTGACTAGAGTCATGCTCCCCGCCAGGCTGTGGAGTGGGAGTGGGTGTAGCTTCCGGCGTGGGTGTGGGAGTAGGCGTAGCTACCGGTGTTGGGGTTGGCGTTGGGGTCAGAGCTGGAGTCGGCGTTGGGGTCGGTGTGGGAGTGGGCTGGGCGGCCTGCACCTGGAAAGACCACTGCTGGATGGTGGTGTTGCCGCTGGTATCGGCAATTTGGACGGCGATCAAGGTCGGTCGATCGGTGGGCAGCGGCTCGGCTGGGGTGTAGGCGAAGCCGGTGCGGGTGAGCTGGGCTTGGGCGGTGACATCCACATTGTTCACCAGCAAGGTAAAGCTATTCAGGTCAATTCCTTGGTCATCTTGGAAACGGGCTGAGATGGAGGGGCGAGGGTTGTCTGTTAGGGATCCGTTGGGAGGGGCCAGTTCGCTGATGGTGGGGAAGGTGGTGTCGGTCACCCGCCCGATGGTGATGGTCTTATCCGGCAGCTGCACCAGGGTTACCAGTCCATCCCGCTCCAAGCGGGCAAAAACAGGCGCTTCTGAGGCCCGGTCTTGGCTGCGGAAGGTGTAGCTGCCCTCGTATTGCCCTGGGCGGGTTTCCTGCAGTGGCAGGTTGTAGGCAATGCCGGGGATGGAAAACGATCCCTGCGCCCCTGGGGATCCCAGCAAAAACACGGTAATCGTATCTCCTGGGTTTACAGATCCCAGCTCTTCGCGGGCAAAGAAGGTTCTCACCTCTGGAGCGGCGGGCAGCGTTTCCACCAGAGGCTCAATGGGAATGTCTGGCGTGGTCAGGGGTTCGGGCGTAGGAGTGACCTGGGCAAGGAGCTCGGTACGGATCCCAGGGCCGGGAATGGCAGCCCCCACCGGCGGATCCAAATTGGGCACCCGGCCCACCTTGGCCAGCGCTTGGTAGGTAAGGGCAGCCACTTCCCCCCGCGTGGCCACCGCCTGGGCATTCAATTGAGTGGGGTTGGGGTAGAGCACCAACAGCCCTTCCTGAACCGCTGTCGCGATGGGGGCGCGGGCAAAGTTGGGAACCAAATTGGCATCGCCGAACGCGGATAGGATCGCGTCAATTTGGCCGGCATCTTCGATGAGCCTACCGTTGGTGGCGGCACGGGTCAGGACAGTGATGGCCTGCGCACGGGTGAGCACATCGTTGGGGCGAAAGGTGCCGTCCGGGAAGCCGGAAACAAACCCTGCCGCTGCCGCTGCGCCGATGGAGGGAGCCGCCCAACTGGGAATCGGATCGGCAAAGGAGCGCACAGGAACGTTGGTATCTAGGCCAAAAGCTTTGGTGACAATGACGGCAAATTGGGCACGGGTGATGGATTCATTGGGACGAAAGGTGCCATCCGGGAAGCCACCGATGATCTGCCGTTCATTCAACCCGGCAATGTACTGGGCACCCCAATAGGTGCTGATATCAGAAAGTTGGGCCCAAGCGGGATCCCCAAGCCAGGCCAAGCTGCTGCAACTGATCACCAGAGCGGCGGTTTTCCAGCCCTGCCAAAGGGAAAGCTCACGCATCGTTCACACCTCAGGTTCTGGGTACGGGATTTACAGTCTTGGATCCCCACTCTCGGTTGGGAGGGGCCCTGGAAGTTGGCCGGACAGAAGTGTAGGAGAGGATATCCAAACCGCACACCCAGACGAGGAAACCTTCTGAAAAGTTCTGTCTGGCCACCGGTTTCGCCAACCTTTCAGGGGGCAGGATTGGGGTAGCGCTGGTGAACCGCTTCGATCTCCGCCAGGATCTGCGGGGACAGCTCCACATCCAGGCAACTGAGGTTCTCTTTGAGTTGGGTCAGGCTGGTGGCCCCAATGATGGTGCTGGTGACAAGCCAGCGGCTGCGCACAAAGGCCAAAGCCAACTGGGCCGGTGTCAGACCGTGCCGGCGGGCAATTTGCACATAGGCGGCCACCGCTTCTTCCACATTCGGCTTGCGGTACCGCTGGCCAAAGCCTTCAAACAAGGCCAAACGGGATCCCGGCGGCTTCACCCCCCCCAGATATTTGCCCGTCAGCAGCCCAAATCCGAGCGGGCTGTAGGCCAGCAAGCCCACCTGCTCGTGGCGGCAGACTTCCGCCAGGCCCATTTCAAACGTGCGGTTGATGAGGCTGTAGGCATTCTGAATCGAGACCACCTTGGGCAACCCCAGTTGCTCGGCCACCTGGCAGAACTTGCTCACCCCCCAAGGGGTTTCGTTGCTCAGGCCGATGTAGCGAATGAGACCCTCTTGCACCAATTCCGCCAGAGCCTGCAACTGCTCGGCAATGGGAACGGTGGGCCGCTCCTGGCTGGGATCGTAGGCAACGCCCCCAAACAGAGGCACATAGCGATCCGGCCAGTGGATCTGGTAGAGGTCGATGTAGTCGGTCTTCAGGCGTTTGAGGCTACCGGCCACCGCCTGCCTGAGGTTGTCGCGGGTAATGGACAGGGATCCGCCGCGAATCCAATGCCAGGGCCGACCAGGGCCGGTGATCTTGGTGGCCAGGATCAGGCGATGCCGCGGTTGGTGTTGCAGCCACTCGCCGATGTAGCGCTCGGTGGATCCCTGGGTTTCCGCCCGCGCCGGCACCGGGTACATCTCGGCGGTATCGATGAAGTTGATCCCGTGCTCCACCGCGTAGTCGAGCTGTTCGAAAGCCTCAGACAAAGTATTCTGCTGCCCAAAGGTCATGGTGCCCAGGCAGATCTCGGAAACTTGCAAAGGGCTGTGGCCAAGCTGGCGGTAGCGCATGGGGAATCTCCGTCTAGACAGCACGCCAGTCCCCATTCTGCCCAAAACCTGTCGGCCTACGGGATCCCCCGCTCTGCCCCCGTTCCTATTTCGGTGCGGATCCCAGCAGGGGAACGTACTCGCGGTAGAGCTGACCCAAAATTTCCAGACCAATGCGGGTGCGGTTATCGGGGGGGCGAGCCTCAATGGCCGCCTTGACTTGCAAAATCGTGCCCACCGGATAGGGGGAGCGCAGCTCCTCCCGCTTGCCCAAAAACACATCCGTAAAGTAGTCGATCAGCCGCTTGACTTCTCCCACGTCCTTGCGGGAAATGTCCATATCCAAAACGGTGGTCAACTTGGCCCGCATGGCCTGAAAACTTTGCTGGCCGGTGTTGAGGGCCACCCGCTTGGCCAGGCTATCCACCACAATTTGGGTGATCTTCTCCACATTTTGGGTGACGATTTCTCGGTGGCGGGCGGCAAAGCGCAACTGAACCTCATCCAGGAATCGTTCTCGTTCCAGAATCTGGATGCCCTGTTGCTCCAGATCCACTCCATAGCTTTGCAACTGCTTGTACTGATTCAAAACCCATTGGTTGTAGAAGGAATCGGCCAAAACTCGCCAATAGCCGATGAGGGTGGCCTCGGCAGAGGGAACGCTGACCAAATAGGCCTCGCTGGTGATCAGGCGCAAATGCTCTGTCAGCTCATCTCGCTCCTTCTCATCCAAGTAGGAGGTGCGCGGCACCCAAACTGCCCCGTACTCGCTTTTCACCTCCCCGGGCAGGGATCCGAAGAGGGTGTCAAAAAACTGATGAATGCTGAAGAGAAGAAACTTTCCCGGATCCTGAAGGCGGTTGAGCAGTTCCTGTTTTTTCTCCTCCTGATATTGGGCCACCAATTGCTGGGCCTCGGCGATCTGGCCGCGGGCCACCTCCACATCTTGCCGCAGCTTTTCAATCTCCTCCGAGCTCACCATCTCAACACCAGTAGGCTCCCGTTCCCCGCTGAAATAGCTGCCCCCCAGCCCGCTGCCCCCAATGCCCACCAGGGTAGCGTCGCTGTCGTTGTCCAGGGTTAGAAGGCGAGCAAGAGCCTGGAGTCGAGCCTGCCGATTGGAGGAGCGCAGGGATCCCAGCTCCACCGGATCCCCACTTTCCCAACCGTCCAACCCACCAATGCGGTAGAGCGTGTAAAAATACTTGCTGAGCAGAAGCGCCAGCAGATGCCTGTTCTTGACCTCGTTGTACTCTAAGTAGGCCCGCAGACACAGTTGGAAGGCGATGTTGGGCAAGCTGCGACACACCTTCATAATCTGGGTGTAGACCCTTTGCAGGTGAGGCCGAAAGCTGCGTGGGATCGCCTCGGGCCGTAGGCCGCGCAACAAGAACTCCTGCTGGCGCAGATCTTGAGGGGTAAAGTAAAAACTTTCTTGCCAAAGCAGCTCATCCAAGTCACGGGCAAAAATCGGTTTCAAATGGTCGATGATTTGCACCACAACCGACTCGGTGAAGACCGGTATAATCTTCTCGATGTGAAGCTGATCGTAAACGGAGCGCAGCCGCTCGCTGCGGAAGTCTTCGATGGAGATCAGCCCCTTCATGGTTCCGATCCGACCGTCGCTCAGCAGGAACTTATAGACCACTTCGGCAGTGGCCCCTGGGGAGAGAACAAGAGTTCCCGTCAAGTCAGGGCAGATTTGCAGGGGGCGTAGCAGGCGGCTGGTTTCACTGACGCTGAAGCAACTCCAAGCTGCCGGGTTTAACACCACCGACGATAGGGAGGCCAACAATTGCTTCTCGTCCAAGTCCTCCAGCCGAATTTCTCCCCTGTGAGCTTCGCTAGGTCCCGGAGGCAAGCTCGCCCGCGAATCCTGAACGGCGGAAGGGGATAAGGATGGGGGAGATGTGCTCATGCGGTAAAGGCTATTGAATCTTAACGTTCACTCTAAGTCGGCGAAGGATGGATGAGTGTGATCTGTATCTCTGTATCCAATGAAAGTCTCTCAAGAAGAATCTGCCCAGAATCTGCCTCGAATTGTCTCCCGCCACTAGTATCTGGAAACGGTTAGCTTTTGGGTAGCGTGCAACCACGGTTTGGGGGATCCACAAATCGATACGCACCTTCAGCTCCGATGGATGAAGCTGTTGAGGCCTTCCCCGTTGTCGTGAACTGCTTGCCGAGCCGGTTTTCCTGCTGCAACCCCTAAGCTAGGATGAGAGGTCTGCCTATCGGTATGGGATATCGGGCTGGAGTTGGGTTTGGATGCGTTTTGACTTCAGGATTGGGGTGCAGCGGTCATGGCGGCCATTTTGATTGTTGACGACGATCCGACGATTCGGCTGGTGTTGAAGCGATCCCTGGAACGACAGGGCTACACCGTGGAGATGGCCAGCAACGGTTCCGAGGGGCTGGAGCAAGCCCACCTGCTGGTGCCGGGGCTGATCATCTGTGACTGGATGATGCCGGACATGGATGGGCTGGAGGTTTGCCGACGCATCAAAGCCGATCCCAAGTTTTCCACGACGTTTTTTATTTTGCTCACCGCTCGCACTGAGGTGGAAGACCGCATCCAGGGCCTGGATGCCGGAGCAGATGAATTTCTAAGCAAGCCCATCGACCCCAATGAGTTGCGGGCACGTGTGCGGGCCGGGCTGCGCTTACACCAGCTCAGCTATGACCTGCAGCAGCAAACGGCCAGGTTACGGGCAGAATTGGCCGAGGCGGCCAGCTATGTGCGTTCTCTCCTGCCGGAGCCGGCCTATTTTCCCGACTGCAAAGTGGCTCTCGAGTGGCGCTTTTTGCCCTCCCAGGAATTGGGGGGAGATTCGTTTAACTATCATTGGCTGGATGAGGAACACCTGGCCATCTATCTGCTGGATGTGTCGGGGCATGGGGTGGGATCCGCTCTGTTGTCGGTGTCGGTGATGAACCAGTTGCGCACTCAAGGCTTGGCCGATGCCGATCCCCGCCAGCCGGACGCGGTCTTGCGTGCCCTCAACCACTCTTTTCAAATGGGATCCCACCATGAGATGTACTTCACCCTTTGGTACGGGGTTTACCAGCCGGGATCCCGTCTGCTCTCTTTTGCCAGTGCCGGCCACCCACCTGCCCTGCTCATCCAGGGTCAGGATTCGCTCCTGCTGAAGACTGCCAACTTGCCCATTGGCATTTTGCCCGACCTCACTTTTCAAAGGGATCAGGTGCGGATCCCCGAGAACAGCCATCTCTACCTGTTCAGTGATGGAGTTTACGAAGTCATAAACCCCCAGAGAGAAATCTGGGGGCTGGACAATTTGATAGCCCTGCTGAGCAAGGGCGCTGGCAATAGTTTGGATCAGGTGATCCATCAGGCCCAATCCTTTCAGGGGCGGACGGACTTTGAGGATGATTTCTCCCTGCTCCGGATCAGCTTTGGTTAGAGGTGAGTTATGGCTATTGCAAGCTGCTTTGAGGCGATCCCCTGACCAAAAGGCGCGGCAAGCCCCGTCCTTCAGGGCAGGGAAGGATAGCGCCGACCGTAGCCGACGCCCTTTAAAAACGCAGTGCCGGCCATGTG
>NZ_JBSSAB010000018.1:0-57408 GCF_054058195.1 Thermostichus sp. OS-CIW-29 | reverse complement strand
GCGCCAGCGGTGCGGAGCACTTTCGCGCCAGCGGTGCGGAGCACTTTCGCGCCAGCGGTGCGGAGCACTTTCGCGCCAGCGGTGCGGAGCACTTTCGCGCCAGCGGTGCGGAGCACTTTGGACAGGGCAATGCTTGGGTAGCGGGAACCACTACGGGAGCCCTTCCTGACCAGTTGAGCGCTGGGAGCTGGGGTGCTTCTGTGCTTCAAGTACAGTCGCTAAGCCTGAGCTTCCTTCTCTTGGGAGAGCGGCCATGCACCGAATAGCTGCTTTGCCAGGGGGATGGGATCCCACCCAGTCCGGGGTCATTTTCCTGGAGCAGGATCCTGCTCCCATTGTTGTTCTCTCGGCAGCCGATACGGACCTGACGGCTTTGAGCGCGGCCATCCGTCTTTTGCCCCAAGACTTTCCGGCCATACGGGCAGCTAATCTGCTGCAGTTGCAACAGCCCCTCAGCCTGGATGACTACGCCGAGAAGGTGCTGCGGCAGGCCCGGCTAATCTTGATCCGCCTGTTGGGGGGGAGATCCTACTGGAGCTATGGCCTGGAGGTGGCCAAGCAGGTGGCAGCCGAGGAGGGATCCACCCTGATCGTCATTCCTGGGGACGATCGCCCCGACTGGGATTTGGTGAGCCATTCCACTGTGCCCCTGGCGGTGGCGGATCGGGTGTGGCGGTACTGGCTGGAGGGGGGAGCGGAGAATGTGGCTGCCTGTCTGCTGTTGCTGGCTGGGGAGTTCCTAGGGGGCCAATATTCGGCGCCGGATCCACAAGGGTTGCCTCGTCTTGGGATCTACCAACCTCCCGTAGCCTCGCCGACGGATCCCCAAGCTCCCAAGGTGGGGATTTTACTCTACCGGGCCCATGTTCTGGCGGGGAATACAGAGCCGGTGGATCAATTGGCAAAAGCCTTGGTGGAGCGGGGGCTACAACCCCTTTGCCTGTATACCTATAGCCTTCAAGACCCAGACTTGCCCCCAGCCATTCGGGATCACTTCGGCGGCCAGATTGACCTGTTGCTCAACACCACCAGTTTTTCGCTGGCGCGGTTGGACAGCCACCAGCCCGACGTGAGGCTGTGGCAGGAGTTGGATATGCCTGTTTTGCAGGTAATCCTCAGCGGTGGATCCCGCCAGAGCTGGGAGGACTCCACGCGAGGACTGGGAGCGCGGGATCTGGCCATGAATGTGGCTTTGCCGGAGGTGGATGGGCGCATCATCAGCCGCGCCGTTTCCTTCAAGGCGGTTCAACAGCGGGATCCCCACTTGCAAACGGAGGTGGTGGCCTACGTGGCTGTGCCGGATCGGGTGGAGTTTGTAGCCGATTTGGCGGCCAACTGGGTGAAATTGCGGCGTACCCCCCCTTCCCAGCGGCGACTGGCTTTGATCCTGGCCAACTACCCCAGTCGGGACGGGCGACTGGCCAATGGGGTGGGTCTGGATACCCCTGCCAGTTGTGTGGAAATTCTCAAAGCTTTGGCGGGAGCTGGCTACTCAGTAGATCCCCTGCCCCAGACTGGAGATGAACTCATCCATTGGCTAACCGAAGGCCAGACCTACGACCCCTTGGGATCCCTGCGCCCGGCTCGGCAATGCCTTTCTGCTGCCCTTTATCGAGAGTGGTTTGCCCGCTTGCCTGAGCCCATCCAGACCGACCTCGTCCGGCAGTGGGGGGATCCGCCCTCTCGAGATATTCCCGTGGTGGGACTGCAGTTAGGGCAGGTGTTTGTAGGCATTCAGCCCCCGCGAGGCTATGACCGGGATCCGTCCTTGAACTACCATGCCCCGGATCTGGTGCCCCCCCATGAGTACCTGGCTTTTTACCTGTGGCTGCGGCAGGTCTTCGCCGTTCAAGCGGTGGTGCATGTGGGCAAGCACGGCAACTTGGAATGGCTGCCTGGCAAGGGATCCGCCCTTTCCGCCACCTGCTACCCGGAGGTTGCTCTGGGGCCAATGCCCCACTTCTACCCCTTCATCGTCAACGACCCAGGAGAGGGATCCCAGGCCAAGCGGCGAGCCCAGGCAGTGATTATCGACCACCTCACCCCGCCCCTTACCCGCGCCGAGCTGTACGGCCCCCTGGCGGATTTGGAACGGCTGATGGATGAGTACGTGCAGGCCCAACAGTTGGATCCCAGTCGTTGTCCCCTGATTCGCGCCCAGATTCAGGAGCTGGTTCGAGCCGAGCATCTAGACCAGCAGTTCAACTTGGAAAAAGAAGAAGATTGGAATCGCCTGGATGGCTATCTCTGCGAGCTAAAAGAATCTCAGATTCGCGATGGGCTGCACATCTTTGGTCGAATCCCTGCCGGTGAGCAGCTTGTTGATCTGGTGGTAGCCCTGGCCCGCTACCCTGGCCACGGGCAACTGGGGATTACTCAGGCCATTGCCCGCGATTGGGGATGGGACTGGGATCCCTTGACCGCCGACCTGACAGATCCTTGGCCAGAGGGATCCCCGAACTCGCCGTAACCCAAGCCAAGCGTTTTATTTTCCTCTCTCAGGGAGCAAGGAAGAATCTTAAGAGTAAGTTGATCGGGATCCCTCATCAACTCCTCTGTTGGAACAATGGAAGCAGGCTAGAGAAACAGCTGGATCCTGGTGCTGCGCTTCAAAACAAGCTCAACTGAGAATCCCTTGCCCAGCACCGGGAAGCCTCAGCAGGCGTTTCAATAGCGAGATTGAAAACTCCGCCGCCGCTCGCCGCCACTGTTCGCGTTACCAGAGCGGAAACCTGAGGTGGGGCGTTCTTCCCGGGGACGAGCTTTGTTCACCTTGAGGTCGCGCCCCATCCATTCCGCCCCATCCAGCGCAGCAATGGCAGCTTGCTCCTCTGCTTCAGAGCTCATTTCCACAAACCCGAAGCCCCGAATGCGGCCTGTCTCGCGGTCAGTGGGGATTTGCACCCGCTTGACAGAACCGTACTCAGCAAAAACAGCGGTCAAATCCGCTTCTGTCACCTTAAAGGAAAGGTTGCCAACATAAATCGACATAGACGATCTCCGAAAGAGAGAGTAACAAAGGGTGAGATGTTCGGAGAGCCGTCTGCCAATACAAAACGTGAAAATCCGTCAAGACCAGAAGAAACGAGCACTACAACCGATAACAATCTCAGCTTCTATCCTAACACAGAAGCAGGGGTTCACCACTTCGATTTCGCGAAATTCTGGGGACATTGCCTTCACACCCCAACTGGCCCGGCCCAAACACTCCGCTGCCCTACCTGCGCTGACGCCACCTCAGCCCAGCTTCTCCAGCCTGGATCCCAGTAACCTCATCTGGGCTTCCAGCTCCGCCAGTTGCTCCTGACTGGCTTGCACCACTTCAGGGTTGGCCCGGTTGAGAAAATTGGGGTTCTCTAGGCGAGCGCGGATCCCTTGGGCCTCTTTTTCCAGCTTGGCCAGGTCTTTTTGCAGCTTGGCCCGCAGCGCTTCCACATCCACCAGTCCTGCCAAGGGCATCAGCACCTGCACCGTGCCCACCACTGCAGCCGCCACCTGTTTGGGCTCCGTGGCCAGGGATCCCGTAATCTCCAAAGCCTCGGCCTTGACCAGATCCCAGATATAAGCTTGGGCAGCCGTCAGGATCCGCTGCTCGGCGGGATCGGTAGTGAGCAAAAGGGCCCTGATGGTCTGATGGGGCTTGAGGCCGGCTTCTGCCCGCAGGTTGCGCAGGCTGGTAATGGTTTGGATCACCAAGCCAAACTCCCGCTCCAGTTGAGGGTCGATCCAACTGGGATCTGGGGTGGGATAGGGCTGCACGGAGATAGAGGTGGTTTGGTTGGCCTGGGTGAGCAGCTGCCAGATCTCCTCGGTGATGTGGGGCATCCAGGGGTGCAGCAGCTTGAGAATGGTTTCCAAAACGGTGGCCAGCACCTTCTGCGCTGCGCGTTTGGAAGCCAGGTCTTCTCCCCGCAGCCGGGGCTTGACCAGCTCGATGTACCAGTCGCAAAAGTCATCCCAAATGAGAGAGTAGAGCAGGCGCGCCCCCTCGCCCAGGCCATAGGCTTCCAGCTCGGCGATAACTTGGGTGGCCGTGGAGTGCAGCCGCGACAGGATCCAGCGATCGGCCAGCTCCAGCGCTTCGGGGGCAGGGGATCCCAGTTGGGCAGGGGTTTGCCCCTCCAAGTTCATCAACACAAAGCGGGAGGCGTTCCAGATCTTATTGGCAAAGTTGCGGGCGGCCTCTACGCTGGCGCTCTCGCCGGTCTTGCGGTCATAGGCCAGGCGGATGTCTTGCCCTGCCCCCACCACCTCCTTGACCAGGGCATAGCGCAGGGCGTCGGTGCCGTATTTGTCCAGCAGCTCCAGGGGATCGATGCCATTTCCCTTGGTTTTGGACATTTTCGCCCCGTGCTCATCCCGCACCAGGCCATTGATGTACACATCTTTGAAGGGGATCTGGCCGGTAAATTGGGATCCCATCATGGCCATGCGGGCCACCCAGAAGAAAATGATGTCAAAGCCCGTGGACATCAGGGAGTTGGGATAGTAGCGTTTGAAATCCTCGGTCTCTTCCGGCCAGCCCAGGGTTGAAAAGGGCCACAGAGCAGAGCTAAACCAGGTATCCAGCACATCGGGATCCTGTTCCACCCGCTCAACTTCTGGGCCAAACTTTTCCCGTGCCTTGAGCAACGCTTCCTCGCCGTTGCGGGCCACCACAAAAGCTTGGGGATCCTCGAGAAGCTGGCCATTGAGGACTGGATACCAAGCTGGGATCTGATGGCCCCACCACAACTGCCGAGAAATGCACCAGGGGCGCAGCTTTTCCAGCCAGCCCGTGTAGACTTTGGTCCAGCGCTCAGGGATAAAGCGGGGGCTATTTCGTTGGTATTCCTCTTCCAAACAGCGAGCCCCCATCCCCGAGACATCGCAAAACCACTGAATGGAAAGCAAAGGCTCGATGGGCACGCCGCCGCGGTCGCTGTGGGGAACGGTGTGGGTGTAGTCCTCCACCTTCTCCAGCAGGCCATGTTCGGCAAACCACTGCACCACCTTTTCTCGGGCCACAAAGCGATCTAGGCCGGTGAAAGGATCCCCGTTTTCGTTGAGGGTGCCGTCTTTATTGAGGATGTTGATGAAGGGCAATTGGTGCCGTTTGCCGATTTCAAAGTCGTTGGGGTCGTGGGCCGGGGTAATTTTCACACACCCGGAGCCAAAGGAGGGATCCACATACTCATCCGCAATGATGGGGATGAGGCGATTTTTAATGGGCAGGCGAATGAACTGGCCGATGAGATGGCAATAGCGCTCGTCTTGGGGGTTCACCGCCACCGCCGTATCCCCCAGCATGGTCTCGGGCCGAGTGGTGGCCACCACCAGATACTGGCTGGGATCCTCGGCCAAGGGATAACGAAAATGCCACAAATGGCCCTTGACCTCTTTGTCGTCTAGCTCAATGTCTGACACCGCCGACTGGGTGGCCGGGCACCAGTTCACCAGATATTCCCCCCGGTAAATTAGCCCCGCCTCGTACAGCCGCACAAACGCCTCGGTTACCGCCCGGCTCAGCCCCTCGTCGAGGGTAAAGCGATCCCGCGTCCAGTCTAGGGATAGGCCCAGCCGCCGCAACTGGCTCTTGATGGCTCCCTGCGACTGCTCCTTCCAAGCCCAAGCTCGCTCCAGAAAAGCCTCGCGGCCCAGATCGAAGCGGGTCTTGCCCTCTTGGCGCAGTTGGTTTTCCAGGATGGTGTGCACGGCGATGCTGGCATGGTCTGTGCCGGGCAGCCAGAGCACGTTGTAGCCGCGCATGCGCTTGTAGCGCGTCACCACATCCGGCAGGGTAAAGGCAAAAGCATGGCCCATGTGCAGGTTGCCCGTCACATTGGGCGGGGGCAGCACCATGCTAAAGGCCTCTCCCGGCGCCTTGGGATCCGCCACATAAAAGCCCTTCTCTTCCCAAAAGCGCTGCCACTTCGGCTCGGTCTCGAAGGGGTTGTACTGGCTGGGCAGGTTGACAGAGGAAATTGCAGCAGTCATAGGGAGGATAGGCCAACGGCTGAGAAGGATGAATCACTTTGATGAATCACTTTATAGAGTAGCAGTTCAACCCTTTGCCCTTCGGGGTAGAGTGGCCCATCGGTCTTGACCCTAATCACACGGCTAGAGAGGGATTTCGAGCTAGGGTACTACCATCCTCAGCTTTGGGTACGGCGTTATGTCCAGATCATTGACGGCAACGGTCCTGATGGCTCTGATGGCTCTATCCCCTGGGATCCCTGCCCTCGCGCAACAGGACTGGAAGAGATCAGAGAGAGACATCCTACTTTGTCGTGGGGAGCCTTTTGAACCAGGCTCTCTGGCAGGTTATGAAGCTTGCTTCAGTGCTCGCCTTCATCCGGATGAACAATCCTGGCCGCCTCCACTACCCCTGATAGGCCTGTATTTTACCCCGCACTCTGACTACTTTTTTTGCTTTGTAGGTGCAGGAAAGCCCGGTAGCCTGGAGGCAATTCTCGTCGGTCGAAGTGGAGAGTTCATCTTTGGCCTAGATAGCCCCTCAACCCCTTCTGAACTAGAAGTAGAAACCCCCCAGATTATCCAGCAGAAGGCCCGCATTCTCGAGGTGGAGGGGGATCCTGGGGATCCTGTTGCCAGTTTCAGGCAACTGGTGGTTTACGACGAAACCGAGTTGGATCTGAAGGGGTTTGCCATAGTGAGTGCACCTCCAGGGCACTTCGGGGATTCCATTTTGCCAGAAGTGTTTTTGGAGCGGCCCGAATGCCAGGCAATTTTGAATTGAGGGCCTTCCGCACCTTCGGCTAGTGGGCGCTCCTGGGTTTGGCAAACTTGCAAGCTGGCTCTACAGCCCAGAGTAAGCGTTGAGCCATTCCATAAAATAAAACACCAGCGGCCCGGTGAATACGTAGCTATCCCCCCGATCCAAAATGCCGCCGTGGCCCGGGATCAGATCCCCGGAATCTTTGACGCCGGCATCCCGTTTCATCAGAGATTCTGTGAGATCTCCCAGCAGGCTGGTTAACCCAATCAAAAACCCCAGAATGCCCCCACTCAACCAGCTCCACGGCCAGCCCAGGTAATAGGCTCCAACCACCGCAAGGGTCATGCTGGCGGCAATGCCGGCTACTGCCCCTTCCACCGTCTTTTTCGGGCTGAGGATGGAGAGCTTGGTGCGCCCAAAGGCCCGACCACACAGGTAGGCCCCCACATCGGCAGCGATCACGCAGCCAATGGCCAGCAGCGTAATCCATAGCCCTTCGCCCAGCCCTTGCGCAAAAGACAAGGCCCTGACCCGAATCCAGAAGCTGGGCAGCAACGCACAGTAGAACAACCCCAAAATCGAGGTGGCAATATCGGCAATGGTGGCCACCTTGGGCTTAAAGAGCAAATAAAAACAGATGATGGATCCCGCCACGATAAAGGCAGGGCTGGTCCACTCCGGCCTCACCTGCTGCAAAATCACCAGCACCTGGCTGGAAAACATGGTGGTGCGCATGGCCGGCGCATTGCCTTTGGCTTGCACCAAGCGAAAAAACTCCAACTGGGCCAAAAAAATGATCAGCCCAATGGCTGCAGTAAAATACCAGCCCCCTAGCAGGGTGACCGCCAACGCAAACAACACCGCCGCAAAACCGCTAACCCAACGGGCTCCCATGGGCGCACCCCGTCACGTTGGCTGGCCAAATACCTCTTGCCCCCGGCTCCAGCAGATCGACGTCCAAGCCGAGAGCAGAAGAAACCCCCCCTCTGGTGTTCAAGATTCGCGTTTGCGGGACGGAGTCCTGATGCGGCTGCTGCAATGGAAACGCCTCTTGCCCTAGCCTTTCAGTTTAACTCCCTTGGCCTCGAAACAACCGCTTTCGGCCCTGCAGGATGGGATTTCCAGGTAAGGTGGCAGACAGACTGGAGCATGAGATAATGGGCAAACCGCAAAGCTCACTGCTGACCGCCTAAGATACCTCTGATTCGTTGCACCGCAGCATGGTTCAAGAACTTACTTCGCGCTCCACAACTGCTCGCATTTCTGCCGAAGAGGCTCGTCTTCTTTATGAAGACATGGTGCTGGGCCGCCTGTTTGAAGACAAGTGCGCCGAAATGTACTACAAGGGCAAGATGTTCGGCTTTGTGCATCTGTACAACGGCCAAGAGGCCGTCTCTACGGGGGTGATCAAGGCGCTCAAGCCCACCGACTACGTGTGCAGCACCTACCGCGATCATGTGCATGCCCTCAGCACCGGGATCCCGCCGCGGGCGGTCATGGCAGAGTTGTTCGGCAAGGCCACCGGCTGCAGCAAGGGTCGGGGTGGTTCCATGCACCTCTTCTCGGCGGAGCACAATTTCTTGGGGGGCTATGCCTTTGTGGCCGAAGGGATCCCAGTGGCGACGGGGGCTGCTTTTTCTGCCAAATATCGGGGCACCGACCAGGTAACCGCCTGCTTCTTCGGGGATGGAGCCTGCAACAACGGCCAGTTTTACGAGTGCCTCAACATGGCTGCCCTCTGGAAGTTGCCCATCATCTATGTGGTGGAAAATAACTTCTGGGCTATTGGCATGGCCCATGAACGCGCCACTTCCGACACCGATATTTACCGCAAAGGCCCGGCTTTTGGCATGCCCGGCTACCAGGTGGATGGGATGGATGTGCTAGCAGTGCGAGAGGCCGCCCAACAGGCCATCGCCCGCGCCCGTGCCGGAGAAGGCCCCACCTTGCTGGAGTGCATCACCTATCGTTTCCGGGGCCATTCTCTGGCCGACCCTGACGAGCTGCGCAGTCCTGAGGAAAAAGAGTTCTGGCGGCAGCGGGATCCCATCAAGCAACTGGAACGCTATGCCCTGGAGCACAACCTAATGACCGAGGCAGACTTCCAAGCCATCCACGCGGAGGTCAGCGCCGTGATTGAGGACGCGGTTCTTTTTGCTCTGGAAAGCCCAGAGCCAACCCTGGACGAGCTGCACCGTTTTGTCTTTGCCGAAGACGAGTAGACCCCCCCAGGTACCGGGGGAGTTCAGGAGCCGAGATCTTGCTTGGCCGGAGGATCCCTGGCCAACTCGGGTGGCCCATCCACCTGGCGGAGCGCTATCGCGCCGGATCCCTTGAGGATCCTCGAGGATCGGCATCAGAGAAACTTTCTCGAGATCTGCGCTATTGCGCAGATTTTTTTGTAAATATCGCTTCCCATTTGTTTACACAGCTTCATATCATTGAGGTATCGAGCATGAGTATTTATTCCCGGTCATGAGCAATCCTCTTGAGTTTCCCTGGCTGTCGGTGCTGGTGCTCTTGCCTCTGCTGGCAGCCTTTGGGATCCCCTTGATCCCCCAGAGCCGTTGGGTGCGTTGGTATGCCCTCGCTGTGGGGGCTTTTGATTTGGGCCTGATGGCCTATGTCTTTGCGCGGCACTATGACCTGCAGGACTTTTCTCTGCAACTGGCGGAGCGCTACGCCTGGGTGCCCCAAATTGGATTCCACTGGTCGCTGGCGGTGGACGGCCTGTCCTTGCCGCTGGTATTGCTGTCCGGTTTGATCACAACCCTGTCGATTGTGGCGGCTTGGAATCTCTCCCACAAGCCGCGTTTGTTTTTCTTCCTGCTGCTGCTGATGTACGGCGCCCAGGTGGGCGTATTTCTGGCGCAGGACATGCTTCTATTCTTCCTGATGTGGGAGATTGAGCTGGTGCCGGTCTATCTGCTCATCTCCATTTGGGGTGGGCCGAAGCGCCAGTACGCCGCCACCAAGTTCATCCTCTACACCGCCGCCGCCTCCATTTTTATCTTGGTGGGATCCCTGGCGATGGCCTTCTACGGCGAGGGCTTCAGCCTGGAGATGGCAGAGCTGAGCGCTAAGTCTTACCCACTGGCCTTGGAGCTGTTGGCCTATGCGGCTTTGCTGATTGCCTTTGGGGTGAAGCTGCCGATTTTCCCGCTGCACACCTGGCTGCCGGATGCCCACAGCGAAGCCTCTGCTCCCATTTCCATGATCTTGGCGGGAGTTCTGCTCAAGATGGGGGGCTATGGCCTGATCCGCATGAATGTGGGCATGTTGTCGGAAGCCCACGTGTACTTCGCCCCTGTGCTGGCGGTGTTGGGTGTGGTGAACATCATTTACGGGGCGTTGGCGGCCTTTGGTCAGAACCATCTCAAGCGGCGCTTGGCCTATTCGTCCATTGCCCACATGGGCTTTGTGTTGATCGGGATCTCCGCCTTCACGGAGCTGGGCATCAATGGGGCAGTGCTGCAGATGATCTCCCACGGTCTGATTGCCGCGGTTCTGTTCTTCCTGACGGGGATCACCTACGAGCGCACCCACACCCTTGCCCTCGACAAGTTGGGAGGGTTGGCCAAGCAGATGCCGAAGGCTTTTGCCCTGTTTACAGCGGGATCCCTGGCCTCTCTGGCGCTGCCGGGGATGAGCGGATTTGTGGGTGAGCTGACGGTGTTCTTGGGCTTGACCACCAGCGATGCCTATGCGCCGACCTTCAAAGCTGGAATTGCCCTGCTGGCGGCAGTGGGTATCATTTTGACGCCCATTTACTTGCTCTCCATGCTGCGTCAGGTGTTCTACGGGGCTCAGGATCCCGGCTTGGTTTTGGAAGACTACCTGGGGGATGTGCGTCCGCGGGAAATGGCGGTGGCCCTCTGTCTGCTGTTGCCGATTCTCGGCATTGGCTTCTACCCGCGCCTGGCTACCCAAACCTACGATGTCACGACGGTGGCGGTAGCTGCCCAGTTGCGCAGTGTGTTGGCAACTGAAATCGTGCAGCGGCCTTTCTTCCCCTCGCCAGTGCAATCGGCTCAGGTGGCGGCTTTGCCTCTGGAGGATTAAAGGGGGGTCGAGACTCGGTTCTTCTTTATCTCTATTCCTTACTCTGTCCAGAAGAGCTGGTGTTCGAGGTGCAACCCGACTCAACTTTCAGCTCTTCTTTTGTTTTTTTTAAGTTTTAAGATTGGATTTAGGATCCGGGATGTTCCTGGGCTGGGATTTTCGTGCAGCCGATTGTTCTTGTGCCGTCCATCCTATCGGTGATCGGTGTGGATAGAGTTTTGTTCCATCAGGTTGAGTTGCACCACCAACCACCAGAGGGTTACATCGGAGTAGGTCGCCCGACGCTTGAGCCGAGAAATGGAGTGTACTGGGTTTTGGCTGTCGATCATCCACTCAGAAGCGATGATTTGGCCGCGTTGCTGAGCATTCATTGTTTCTCCCTCCGCTCGCCAACTGCTCAATACTTAGAATGGCTAATATTTAGGATGGCGAATTTGCACGGGAGCGTGTGAAAAAATATATTACGCAGGGATCCCCAAAATCGGCTAACTTTCTTAGCAATGAGGATCTCATAGGCTGTTGAGTTGCCGATTTGCCGTTCGGGGATCGGACAAAACGTTGCAAAAGGGGCAAAATGTTGGGCAAGGGGATGCCCCTATCTTCACAAGTCTTAAAACCTGGAAAAATTCCATTTTCTCCTGACTCCTCTGTCTCCCTCCGTCGGCCTTTGCAGCAGCAACCCTTGAGAAGTCTGAGATCCCGATGAGAGCCCCCCAGCCTGCCTCTGCTTTTGGAGAAGTGGTGGAGGCCGACACCACAACCTTTGTGGCCCAGTGCTTCGAGCCGGAACGCCTGACCTTCCCGCCCATGCCTGCTCTCGGCAGTTGGACGCGCTCCCAAGACGAAGAGACCGGCAACCTGATCTATGGCGTGGTTTGCTATGCCGCCATCGCCCCCATCGACACCGTCCATCGCGCCAGGGCTTTGGGCCTCTCCCCTCAGGAGCTGCGGGAGCAACAGCCCCAGATTTTTGCCATGTTGCGCACCGATTTTCGCGCGGCCATTGTCGGCTTTGTCAGCGGGGGACGGGTCTATCAGTACTTGCCGCCACGCCCTCCCCAGATTCACCAGCCGGTTTATCTCTGCTCCGATACGGAAGTAAGGGAGTTCTGCCGCTCTTTCGAGTTTTTGCGCACCCTGCTACGGGTCAACGGGATCCCAACCGATGAGCTGGTGGCTGCCGTGATCCGCCAGACTTACCGAATCCTGAACCGAGATCGCAACTGGCTTTTACAGGCAGGTCGGCAGTTGAGCTCTCTGTTGCGGGATGATTATGAGCATCTCAGCGCAATTTTACGAAAGATTGAAGCCTAAGCGAAGAAATATTGAGAATGGCCTTGGATCCCTCTGGAATCGAGTCGGGGGGTGATAACCTGAGGCCGTTTCCTATGGAATTGATTCCCTTTGAATCCTCTTTCTGCTGTAAAAATGTTTAACAAATTCAATCCTTCTGACAAACCCTCCAAAGGCAATTGGGCAGGTCGTACCTTTTCTGCAGCTGCGGGCGCTTCGGTGGCAGCCGGTGTTTGCATTGCCCACGGTCAGCCGGCTTATGTGTCGCTGTTGGTGGCCTGTTGCGCGACGGTGTTTACCCTCGTTTTGGATGAAATGGGCTGGATCTAGGCTCGGTTTCAACTTCAGCTTTGGTTTTGCTGCATAAGAAGCCGCTCTAAAGCAGAGACTAACCAATCCAATAGGGATCCCTGGCCCTCTGGGTTTGCTGCTTGCGTGAAAGGATCCCTTTGCTGGGTTGGCAACATGCAGCCTTACTTTACCCTGCTTCGCGGGCTGCCCGCACCAACAATCCTGCTGTGATCAGCCCTGCCAGAATGGAGCTACCCCCATGGCTGAACAAAGGCAGGGGCACGCCTGTGGTGGGCAAAATCCCAGTGACCACGCCGATGTTCATCAGCGACTGACCCACCAAAAACATCAGGCAGCCACAGGCTACTAAGCGAATGGTCAGCTCTCGACAGCGCCCCATCACTCGCCAGCCCAGCAAGGTGTAGAAAGTCAGCAACCCCAGAAAGAACAGGGATCCGGCCAAGCCAAACTCTTCTGCATACACCGAGAAGATGAAGTCGGTGTATTGGATGGGCAGGTAGAACAGCTTTTGCTGGGAGAGGCCATATCCCTTGCCCCACAGGCCGCCGGAGCCAATGGCCAACAGGCTTTGCACCAACTGATAGCCATCCCCTTGGGCGTTACCCCAGGGATCCAAAAAGGCCAAGATGCGCCGCCGTTGGTAATCTTTGCTGAGAATGCTCACCACAGCCGCCAGAATCCCCAGCCCCGCTGTGGCCAAAAGGGTGAAAGCTGGGATCCCGGCGGTCCAAGCCATAGCCCAGAGGGTAAGGCCGCAGATGGCCGTGGTGCCCAGGTTGGGCTGGGCGAGGATCCCCAAGAGCGCAAAGGCGAAGATAACCACCCAGAGGATGCGGAACCAGAGGGGATGGTGAAACCAGCGGCCAAAGATCCAGGATCCCTGCAACACCAACAGGGGCTTGAGCAATTCTGAAGGCTGGATAACAGGGATCACCTTCAAATCCAGCCAGCGGCTGGCCTCCAGGCGGGAAACCCCCAATCCCGGCACCTGGGTGGCCCACACCAAGCCAACTCCCACCAAGCAGAGGATCCCGGCCCAGGGGAACCAGCGCCGCAGCGGGATCTGCACCAGAGCCCAGAAACAGCCCAGACCCAGCCCGGCCCAGAGCAATTGGCGCTTGAAAAAGTAGAGGCCATCGCCGGTGATCCGCTGAGCCACCGGGTAGGAAGCGGAAAACAGCATCATCAGCCCCAGCACCAGCCAGATCAAGGTGAGCCAGCGCAGCCAGCGAGCTTCAGCATTCCAGGGATCCCTGGAGGGCTTGGCAGCAGGCTCGGAAATGGTTGCCACGGTGTTCAAAGCTGGAGTACTGGTCAAAACTGGCACAGGCGGGGGACAGCAAAATGGTGATGGGTTGAGCGGGCTTCCCCAAGCTCTGAGCTTGACGCGAAAGGGAACAAGCCGCTGCAAAGGCTCTTTCCACCGCTACATCTAGGGTTGGCACCAGCTCAACGTCAGTATAGTGGATCCCCTGGAGGGCCTCCGCCAGGGCTGGGGCAGACTCCCCCATCAGCACCACGCGGGCCACCTTGGCCCGAATCAACCGCAACCAGGCGCCGGGATCCCCCTGCTTAGCCCTTCCTCCGGCAATCAGAATAATGGGTGGGGAGAGGGCGTTGAGTGCCACCCAGCCGGCCTCGTAGTTGGTGGCCTTGCTGTCGTTGACAAAGCGGATGGGGGTGGCTCCCACCTGGATTTGCGCCACCCGCTCCAGCCGATGGGGCATGCCGGCAAAAGATCGGATGGCTTTTTGAATGGCAACGTTGGGGATCCCGGCCAGACGTGCTGCTGCTGCCGCCAAGAGCAGGTTTTGCAGGTTGTGTTGGCCAGGGCAGCGTTCTGCAAAGTCCTCCAGCTCCGCCACCATCTCCCCCTGGATGTAGAGGCGGTTTTCCCGCAGGTCAACGGTTGCGGTGGGATCCCGGTCACAACAGCCTTGGGTAGCAACAAGGGAAGTCCAATAGGTATTTTCCCAGTCCTGCCGGCGGCAGCACAGGTAGGGATCCTCGCCGTTGAGCACCCGCCACTGGGCCCGATCCAAAAGGCGAGCCTTAAAGCTGGCATAGCGCTCCAGCGTCCCATGCCGTTCTAGGTGATCGGGAGTGAAGGTGGTCCACACCCCAATGCGCGGCGGCCCTCCAGGAGTGCTGCTCATGAGGCGGCTGCTGGCTTCCAACTGATAGCTGCTCAGCTCCGCCACGATCCAATCCGGCTTGAGCTTTCCCTGGAGCGTTGCCAAAGCCACTTGCGACAGGGGCAGGCCAATGTTGCCGCAGGGGATCCCTTGCAACCCCGCCGCCTTGAACATTTCCGCCACCAGAGCCGTGGTGGTGCTTTTGCCGTTGGTGCCGGTGATCCCCACCCAGGGTAGGTGGTCAAGATAGATCCAGGCCAGCTCCGCCTCTCCCACCACCGGGATCCCCTGTTGACGCACCGCCTGCAGCAGCGGGTGATCCCAGGCAATGCCCGGACTGACCACCACCTGCTTCACCCCTTCGGCCAGTTGAAAAGGCTGCCCCAGCCGAACCGGGATCCCTTCCTGATTGAGCTCGGCCTGCCGCTGTCTGAGAAGAGGGGAATCTTGCTCATCCCAAACCAGCACTTCATAGCCCTGGGCCCGCAACAGCCGCGCTGCCGCCAGCCCCGCAATGCCTAACCCCAAAACTTGATGTTGCACGTTGGTTTCTACTTCTTTCTTTATTTGGGGATCCCTGCTTGGATCTTACCGGTCACGTCCTTGACCCGCATGTTTTTGTTCGACACTCCCCTTGCTTATGGGGGTAACCAGTTGGTGGAGTGGATGGAGTTTTCCTAGCCGCCTGGATGGCTAACTTGGGAATAGGCTGGAGCATGACTCTAGTCAATAATAAGCTCAACTATACTGAAAATAATGTATAATATGTTCAGTACGGATTACTACCAGTTGATCTTTCTGTTTACTTTCGAGTCTGCCAACATGGTAGCCAAAGCAAAGCAGAAAATTGGTAGTAAGACGACACGGAAACTGCGCTTTGGGTATTCTACTCAAAGCTTTGCGGGATACCGCCATTCTGTTTGGAAACAAACAGAATGCTATCGCTGCATAGTTGAACAGTGATGTTCAGCAGTGTTCAGCGTAAATGTATCAGACCAGTCCGCCGGCCACCCTCTACAACCCGTGCAGATTTGTCTTTGGCGTAGAAAAGATTCCACCTAGCCTGCCAGCCTCACTTTGTGGATGCTGTAGGAAATTTTCTTCCCTATGCATCATCTACTCAATCTTCCAAGGGATCCAACTTGGGATCCAGACTCTTGGCCGTTAGACGCAGAGCCTCCGCCTGATCCATCACCCGTGGAGCTTGCACTGCCGTTTCAAGGCCCTGGCGATAGCTCTCCCACAGGGGCATTTCTGGGTAGGTCTGCTGCAACTCGCTGATCTGATCCAGAAGGGCCTCCAGCCAGCCGGCCGTGCTCCAGGTGAGCAAAAACTGGAAGGGGTTCCAGAGGTTGAGCTGCCGCCCCAATTCATTTAGGCTCTCGTTGCGAATGGGCGGATCGAAGATGTCCGCCACGGTCATCAACTGGCGGGCCAGCAGAGGTCTGAGGAGTTTCTCGGCAGCTTCCACCACAGCGGGGATGGCAGCTTGGATCCGGTCGGGGCTGGGAATATTCCGCGCTTGGGGCAAGGCTTGCAGCACCAACTCCAGTCGCCGCTCTGCCTCTGCCGATTCCAAAGCCGATTCCAGGGTGGTGCCCACGCTGAGAAACACTTCTCCCGTCAGTAGCCGCACTGCATCGATGACCAGGTGATACAAGGGGGGGATCACGAGCTTAATCCACTCACTCTGGAAAAACTCCCGCAGCCGCCGTGCCGCATAGTCCCCCACTTGGGTGGTCTGGATCCCCACTTGAGTGAGATTGAGATACCAGTCGGGAGGAGATCCCTTGGGATCCAGCCAACGGCGCAGCGTTTGCCATTCTTCTTCTGTGAGGGCAGTTCGTCCCTGTTTTAAGCCAGTTCGCCGCAGCTTGCCCTCGGCATTCAAGAGCTTGCGCAGCTCCGGTGTGCCCAGCAAGGACAAGGCACCTGCCGAACCCACACTGCCGATCTCGATGGCGATCAAGGCGGCCAACAAGGCGGCTGAGGCCTTTACTTGAATCTGGCCGCTTTTGTCCATCACCAAAGGCAGGCGGCTGTTGCCATAGGCACAGGCACTCATCGCCTCCAGAGCAGAGCGTTGGTCAGAGGTCAGCGTCCGAGCCCAAGAAGGGATCCCGTGGCTTTCCGCCTCTGGATAGGCCGCTTCCTGCAAGCCGTGATACAGCAAGCTGGCCACCCAGGCGCGATCCGCAGCCTGCCGCAAAGAGCCAATGACCACTTCCCATTGGCAGGGGTTAAGCAGGGGCAAGAGCGCTTGCAGCTCTCGGTGGATGGGCTCTGGGGATCCCGCCGTTCTCGACTGTTCCAGAGCGCTTTGCAGCCGATCCCGCGCCTCTCGGCACAGCCCGCCCCACTCCAGTTGCAGGCGAGCCAGGGTCTGTTGCACCGTCTCTTCGGAGCGACGGGGTAGATCCTGCCAGCCCGCTTCCAGCTGCCGCCACAGCTCCTCCCAGTTCAGGCCCTCAGCAGCGCCATTGACGGCATCTGAGGCAACCTTTGAGCTGGGCGAGGCGTTTTGGGGCTCGGAATGGAAAGGGGGATTCAGGGGTTCAGACATGGACAGAATCCGCTTCAAGGGGATCACGGGCATTATAGCTAGGGGTAAAACGCCAGCCGAGGCAAACCCAACGTTTCCGGCCATCCCATCATCAAGTTGAGACACTGCACCGCCTGCCCTGCTTGCCCTTTCATCAGGTTATCGATCACCGACAGGACAATAACGCGGTTGGTGCGGCTGTCCACCTCCACCCCGATCATGCAGGTGTTGGTGCCGGAGACCCATTTGGTTTGCGGGTAAACCCCCCGCGGCAGCACCTTCACCCAGGGAGATTGGCGATAGAAAGCATTGTAAATGGTGAGCAAATCTTCCCCCACAAAGCCGGGATCCCGCAGGGTGGCATACAAGGTGACGTGGATCCCCCGCACCATGGGCACCAGATGAGGCGTAAATTGCACGGTGATGGGGGTGTGGGTCAGGTCGGTGCAAGCTTGCTCGATCTCGGGCGTATGGCGGTGCTGGGCCACTCCATAGGCTGCCAGAGAGCCGTCCACTTCGGCAAACAGGGATCCCACCTTGGGGGTACGGCCTGCCCCCGAAACGCCGGATTTGGCATCGAAAATGAGGCTGTCCAGCTCCACCAACCCCTGCCGCAGCAGAGGGGCAACCGCCAACAACGAGGCAGTGGGATAACAGCCGGGACAGCCCACCAGTTGGGCTTGGGCAATCGCCTCGCGATAAAGTTCCGGCAACCCATAGACCGCCTGCTCATTGGCCTGGCGATAGGCAGGGCTGGGCCAGTTGGGATCCGTCTGACCCATGCGGTACCAAGATTGGTAGGTGGCCAGGTTGCGAAAGCGGTAATCTGCCGACAAATCCAAGACTTTGCACCCCTTGGCCAGCAAGGGCGGGGCCAGCTCAGCAGCCAGCCCATTGGGGAGAGACAAAAACACCACATCGCTGTTGGCGGCAATGCGATCCACCTCTACCGGCTGAACGGTCAGATCCACCGCCTGGGCCAACTGGGGATAGAGATCCCCGTAGCGCTTGCCGGCACTGTCTTGCCCGGCCAGGTAGGTGATCTGCACGCCGGGATGCTCGCTCAGTAACCGCACCAACTGTACCCCTCCGTAGCCGGAAGCGCCGACGATGCCAATGCGGACAGGCTCTGTGGGGTGGGGTGGGCGGGGCGCCATGTTGGCCATGGGGGGGCTGCCTGTGCAAGAGGGTTGCGTGATGGCTTGCCTTAAGTTCTACCGCATTTTTCTGCTGCATTTGACGCTGCATCTTGTCCATTCGCGTTTTCATTCGCGTTAGCGTTGCGTGGTCATCCAGGGGGATTTGTTATGCTGGGTTCACCTGAGCCGCTCGGGCCTTGGCAGCGGCTTCCGTAATATCTGTCTATGTTCTGTGTAGCTTTCTAATCTGCGGTCTATGCACTATGAGCGATTGATCAACATGGTCTTGCGGGCCTACGGCCAAAGCAGCCGCCATGGCCTGGATCAGGAAACTCTGACCCTCTACTCAGAAGGCCCCTACACCCTCTACAAACTCACTTCCCATTTCGATCGCCGCTCCATTTTTGTGTTGGCCCAGAATCAGCGGGATATGTTTGTTTCTGGCGATGCGTTTAACAACAAGCTGATCCCAGGAGAATGGCAGGCGTGGCTGCACCAGAAAGCGTTGGGCATTGCCCCCGACACGGCCCAAGCGGGTTAGCTGCAGACCAGCTCTGCCGGGGAAGGATCCCCAAGCCCGCACCCGGCCTGTTGCTGAGAATGGCTGCTCACTTCCAACTGGCGGGATCCATCTATCCAAAATCTACCCGCCACTGGCCAAAACCCCTGGCTGAACCTGTCGGGGCACCACTGAGAGACGATCCAGCTGGGCACAATAGGCCAGATCCTTATCGTTTTCCGGCCCCAGACCCAACAACCGTTGCCCGTGGCTAGAGCGTCTCAACAAACCCAGCAGATCGTCCTGCCAAGTTTGGTAGAGGGCCAAGGCCGCCAAGGTCTCGTCGTTGCCCAACTGGTTCAAAGAGCAGCCCAGGCGATGCAAGATGGCTCCGGCACAGGCAGTATCTTCCAGCGAAAAGGCCCCTTCCCACCCGGATCCCACCAGCCACACCTCGGCAAAGGAGCCCCGTCTGAGAAAATCCACCACGGCTCCCAAGTTCACCAGGGCTGCTGTGATCACCACCGGGATCCCTTCCAGGCGCTGTAGGCTGCGCGTGCCGTTGGTGGTGCTCAGGAAGATGCGCTTGTCCCGCACGCGGTCGGGAGTGTAGTCGAGGGGGGAGTTGCCCAGATCAAACCCCGCCACCGCTTTGCCCCCCCGTTCCCCGGCCAAAAGCCGCTGGGAAGCCGGCCAGTTTTGGCTTGCCTCTTGGAGCTGCTGCAGGTGGGCAAACACCTGTACCGCTTCTGCTCCTGCTGCCAGCGCTGTGGCAATGGTGGTGGTGGCCCGCAGCACATCAATGGCCACCGCACACTCCGGGATCCCAGATGAAGGCACCTGTTCGGGCGTATAGAAGTGGAAAAAACGCATGGGGGAAGAGGTAACGTCAGAACTCACGCCGGGCGAACACCAACACTGCCAGAATCAGCAGCAAAAGGGTGTAAACCAAGCCGTACAGTGCATCTCCGAGAAGTTCTGCTGGGGGCGGAACTTGGCCGTAAACCGCAGCATCTCTCAAATTGAGGCGCTCCAAATCCGGCAGGATCAAATAAATCACCTCAAACAGTTTGCCAAATCCGGCATCTTTCACCAGCTTGCTCAGTTGCAGCAGGGCGCGGCTGGCATGGCCCATCAGGAACAGGGCAATGGTGTAGAGGGTGGCCAGAATCGAGGAAGTGAAAACCCCGAACAGCAGGGCTGCAGCAACAATCAGCACCAGCTCTAAGAAAGTGAAGACCGTCGCCCAGAGAATGGCCAAAAGGGGGATCGGGGCCTGCACCAGCAGCAGGCTGAGCAGAAACACAACTGTCATCAGCAGCACCAGCACCGACAGCAGAGCCGATAGGCCCAGATGCTTGCCGACAATGAACTCTGCCCGGCTCATGGGTTTGGCGATCAGCACATACACCGTGCGTTTTTCAATCTCCTTATTCACCAGCCCTGTGCCCACGAAAATGGCCACGATCAGGCCGAAGAAGTGAATGGCCGCCAACCCCAGGTCGGCAATGATTTTGTTGTGGGCCTGGTTGGCCACCTGCGGGATCAAAACAGCGGCTCCCAGCATGGCCACCGCAAATACCATCACCAGGTAGAGAATCCGATCCCGAATCGTTTCCCGGAAAACGTTGTGGGCAATGGCCACCACGCGCGACGCATCCATGACTGAACCCAAAGCTGTGATGATCCGACTGATACACTGGTAACAGATCCAGCCTTTATTCTATGCAGTTCCAGGCCCAGATTCAGATTCACCTACGCCCCTCTGTTCTCGATCCCGCCGGGGCTGCGGTTCAGTCCAGCTTGCATCAGCTGGGGCATACCCAGGTACAGCAGGTGCGCATTGGCAAGCATATCCAACTGCAGCTAGAGGCCTCCGATGCCGAGACCGCCCACCGCCAGGTGGATGAGCTGTGCCATCAACTGCTGGCCAACCCGGTGATTGAGACTTATCAAATCCAAGTGGCTGCCATCGGTGGTTAATTTGATGGGTTCACGCGATTTGGGGTTGATCTGATGGCCATTCCAAAAATACCCCCAACCCCTCTTCCATCCCTCTAATCTGACCATCTTCTTTCCTCTCACTTAAGGGATCCCAATGGCTGGCGTGAGGTTTGGCGTTGTTGTTTTTCCGGGTTCCAACTGCGACCGAGATGTAGCCTGGGTAACCCGCGGCCTCTTGGGCTGCCCAACGCGGCTGATCTGGCACCGAGAGACGGATTTGTCGGAGCTGGATGTGGTGGTGCTGCCGGGGGGCTTCAGCTATGGGGATTATTTGCGTTGTGGGGCCATCGCTCGTTTTGCTCCGGTGATGGGATCCCTGAAGGAGCACGTAGCGCGAGGCGGCTATGTGCTGGGCATCTGCAATGGCTTTCAGATCTTAACAGAGGCGGGCCTGCTGCCGGGGGCGCTGGTGCGCAATGCCAACCTGCACTTTATCTGCGACCGAGTGGGGATCCGTGTAGAACGGCAGGATCTCCCCTGGACAAGCGCGTATCCCCAGGGATCCACCCTAACCCTGCCCATCGCCCATGGGGAAGGCCGCTATACCTGCGACCCGGATACCCTCAAGCAATTGCAGGATCAAGGGCAGATCGTCCTTCGCTATGCTCCGGTTGCGCCCAACGGCTCTGTGGATAATATTGCCGGCATTTGCGATCCCAGCGGTCGGATTCTGGGTTTAATGCCCCACCCTGAGCGGGCAGCAGATCCCGATTTGCCAGGGCAGGATGGGATCCCCTTCTGGCAGTCGATTTTGCGCAGCTTCGCCGCCTAACTCTTCTCCAGGAGAACTCACCCCTGCCTCGGCCCTTGAGACAACACCTGGCGAACTTGATTCACCATCTCCTCGTGATCCACCACTGGCTTGGCGATATAACCATCCGCCCCGCTCTGGGCCAAGAATGCCTCGCGGTCGCCCCGCATGGCGTGGGCCGTCACCAAAATAATGGGGATGGAGCGGCTTTTTGGATCCGCCTTCAACAGTTGGGCAATGCGGATCCCGTCCACCGCCTCGCCGCGAAAGGTGCTCTGGGACAGGGAAACATCCAACAAAATGACATCCACCTCGTGCCCCTGGGCCAGCTTCAAAATCTGCTCCACATCCTGGCTGTGAAAGACCTCAAAACCTCCCCGCCGTCGCAACACCTTCTCAAAAACACGGGCGTTGATCGGATCATCTTCCACCAGCAGCACTGTTGCCATCGTTAACCCAATCTTGAATCTGAACCCAAGCTAAGCTGTCTCTGGGATCCCAAAAGCCATCCTAAGGCATCCTTAGCGAGTTCAATTTGAGCAGTAGGACAAGCGTTCTCCTACAGAGTACTGAAGAGTACCGAAAAGGGTCTCAGTAGCTCTGAGAACTCCCCCCTCCTCTCCCAAAAGGAAGGATCCTCAGGTTGCCGCTACTTGACTATTTATTTTGGAATCTTATTTTGGAATCACTCCATTCCGAGTTGCCGCTACCCAACCGCAAATAGGAAAGCCGGAGAGAGCTCCGGCCCCATCCAGAACTAAGCCTAAACCACAAATCTCAAAAGAGACTGACCTTCCCTCTGCCTTGCTTGAGCCCGGCACAGCAGGAACGGCAGCCACTACCCTGGGTTACTTCTTGGTAATTCTCGGAGTTTCCCGAAAGGCGACCGCGAAAAACAGAAGGCCCAACGTCAAAAACAGGATAAAGGTGTAGGTGATGGCTTCCATACAAAACCTCCATTTCTAAGGGGGCTTGATTCCAGATTAACTCGGAGCCGCCAGCACCCCATCTCCAAAGTGAAGCAGAGTGCCGACGGCATCGCCGAAAAGGGCTCTAGGCTTCCTGAACCTTGCGAGTGGTGGGATCCCCTACTTTCTGGAAGACGCCGAACTCCACCATTTCCTCGCTCATATTGGGGTCAATACCGGCGAACACATCGCGGAAGAGAGTGCGAGCGCCGTGCCAAATGTGGCCAAAGAAGAACAGCAGGGCAAAGACCGCGTGAGCAAAGGTAAACCAACCGCGGGGGCTGGTGTGGAAGGTGCCGTCCGCCTTGGGGGTTTCTCGGTCGAACTCAAACAACTGACCCAACTGGGCCTGGCGGGCATATTTCTTGACGGTTGCCGGGTCGGTAAACACCTGACCGTCCAGCTTGCCGCCGTAAAACTCCACCGTCACGCCCACCTGCTCAAAGCTGTAGCGCGACTCCGCCCGACGGAAAGGAATGTCTGCCCGCACCACGCCATCGGCATCCCGCAGAATAACCGGGAAGGTCTCGAAGAAATTGGGCATCCGCTGCACCGTCAGCTCGCGCCCTTCGCGGTCACGGAACACCGGGTAGCCCAGCCACTCGATGGCAATGCCATCCCCTTTGTTCATGGGGCCAGCTCGGAACAGTCCCCCCTTGGCCGGGCTGTTGCCCACGTAGTCGTAGAAGAGCAAAGATTTGGGCAGGGAGTTGTAGGCCTCGCTGCGGGTCATCCCGGCTTCCATGGCCGCATTTACCCGGCGGTTAATCTCCTGGTTGAAATAGCCAGAATCCCATTGGTAGCGGGTGGGACCAAACAGCTCCACAGGGGTAGTGGCGCTGCCGTACCACATGGTTCCGGCCACCACAAAACCGGCAAAAAACACCGCCGCGATCGAGCTGGAAAGCACCGTCTCGATGTTCCCCATTCGCAGAGCGCGATAGAGGCGCTGGGGTGGGCGTACCGTGATGTGAAATAGACCTGCAATGATGCCCACGATGCCTGCAGCAATGTGGTGGGCCACCACCCCTCCGGCGTTGTAGGGGTTAAAACCGGCTGGCCCCCATTCCGGTGCTACCGGCTGGACGTGTCCCGTCGTCGCATAGGGATCGCTCACCCACATTCCCGGGCCAAACACCCCCGTCAGGTGAAAAGCTCCAAAGCCAAAGCAGAGGATCCCGGCCAGCAGCAGGTGGATCCCGAACATTTTCGGCAGATCCAAAGCCGGCTCTCCGGTGCGGGGATCCCGGAACAGCTCCAGATCCCAGTACACCCAGTGCCAGCAGGCCGCCAAGAAGAGCAATCCGGACAAAACGATATGAGCAGTAGCTACCCCTTCAAACGTCCAGAAGCCCGCATTGGCTACGCTCTCGCCGTAGATATTCCAACCGCCCCAGGAGTTGACCACCCCCAGGCGAACCATAAATGGCATGACAAACATGCCCTGACGCCACATCGGATTTAGGACAGGATCCGACGGATCGAAAATGGCCGTCTCATAAAGCGCCATTGATCCGGCCCAACCTGCTACCAGAGCAGTATGCATCAGGTGAACCGCGATTAGGCGACCTGGGTCATTCAGTACAACCGTATGGACCCGATACCACGGTAGTCCCATAAAGCTCGGTCCTCCACGTTCTCCAACACTTGCGCGATATCCAGTCAAAATTAAGCCGACATCTTACCTGGGATCCTGACCTGAGCAGTTTCTTCAGAGTCGAGGGGTGCCGCACCCGCTTGAACCCCTGAGCGCACCCAAGAGGATATCGCTCTCAGAATTTCCATCACGGGCATCAAACAGTATAACGAAACGCTACCGACCTGAGTGGCTTCAGGCAGGATGCCGTCTCACTTTAGGCATCATCATCCCAGATCTCTCGCCAGAGATTAAAAATATGACTTAAAATGTTACAATACTTAGCAACTGTGAGCGCTCTCCTGGCTCAGTCTGAAAGGTGTCGTGGTTTCTGGCAGGGGTATGGCAACGATTCGCTTCGTCAACGAGAACCGAGAGATCTTCGTCGCTGAAGGCGCTAACTTGCGCTTGAAGGCTCTGGAAAACCAGATCGATCTCTACAAAATGATGGCCAAGCTGCTCAACTGCGGCGGCAACGGCCAATGTGGCACCTGTGTGGTGGAGATTGTCGAGGGATCCGAGAACCTCTCCCCTCGCACCGAGGCAGAAAACCGCAAGCTCAAGCGCAAGCCCGATAGCTACCGCCTTGCCTGCCAGACCAAAGTGCTGGGGGATGTTTCCGTCAAAACAAAGCCCTAGCCTTGGCCCGCCTGTTTTCCCTTTGGGCAAGTCGTACTCAAGAGTGGTATGCTGACTGCCAGTTGGGCTTGTGGCATTTGGAGTTATGGAGACGAACTACCTGGGCATCTTGGCCACTCTCTTAGTCGTTCTGGTGCCCGCCATCTTCCTGGTGATTTTGTACGTGCAAACCTCCAGCAGATCTGGCGACTGACCGGGCAACTCCCACTGGCTCAAGTCGGGTAAATGCTGGTCAAAAGGGGGGATCCCCTGTGTAGGAGGGGATCCCTTCGTCTTTTGTCGTCTAGGCTGGGCGAATTAAGGGTATTTGGAGCTCTATCGGTCAAGCTGTTGCTTGAGCTGACCTAGCCCTGTCGAAAGTCCCCGCAGGCTCATACAAAAACTCAAACAGGTTGCCGTCGGGATCCTTGCCATAGAAAGAGGCAGTGCCATCCCGGTGGCTGTGGATTTCCCCCACCAGGATCCCTTGGGATTTCAGGCGCTGGTGCTCTTGCCGAAGCTCCTCTATGCTGTCGAAGACAAAGCCAAAGTGAGGCCCTGCCGCGCGGTAGCCCGGCCCCAATAGCGCCAGCCCATCCTCTCCTGCCTTCATGTAGGCCCAGTCGGGATCCTGCCAGACGTTAACCATGCCCAGCTTTTGGTAGAACTCCACCGCCTTGGGAATGTCCTCTACCCGGATGGCGACATGCCCGAGTTGTCTAAGTGCCATGTCATCCTCTGTGCTCAATTGAGCCAACTGCAATGGTTCTTCTACAGATCAGCTTGACACACTCCCCGCCGCAAAGGGCAGGGATCCCTGCAGCAAGACAGGGCTCTAGACCTGACTTCTTGAGAACTTGAGACAGGGATCCCAACCCAGTCCATAGGCAGGACAGAAGATGGTTTCAACCCATTGGATTGGGGATGAACCAAGACTTATCCTGTTGGCTGCGCGGCCAAGAACCGCTCCAGCTCGCTCAAAGCCTCTGCATCCATCTTAGTTTGCATAGGGCAAAACTTTGGCCCACACATGGAGCAGAACTCTGCCGTTTTGTAGATATCTGCCGGCAAGGTTTCGTCGTGATATTCTCTGGCGCGTTCTGGATCCAAAGACAATTCAAACTGCCGGTTCCAGTCGAAGTTATAGCGAGCTCTGGACATCTCATCATCGCGATCCCTGGCCCCAGGCCGGTGACGGGCAATGTCGGCAGCATGGGCGGCAATTTTGTAGGCAATGAGGCCGTTGCGCACGTCCTCAGCATTGGGCAAACCCAAGTGTTCCTTGGGGGTGACGTAGCAGAGCATTGCCGCACCATACCAGCCAGCCAAGGCCGCCCCAATGGCGGAGCTGATGTGGTCATAGCCTGCCGCAATATCGGTTACCAAAGGCCCCAAAACGTAGAAGGGAGCTTCGTCGCACTCCTCCATTTGCTTGCGCACGTTAAATTCAATTTGATCCATCGGCACGTGCCCCGGCCCTTCTACCATCACCTGCACATCGTGCTCCCAGGCCATGCGGGTCAGCTGGCCCAGGGTTTTCAACTCCGCCAGTTGCGCCTCATCAGAGGCATCGTGCAAACATCCCGGTCGCAAAGAATCTCCCAGACTAAAAGAAACATCGTATTTCTTGAAAATCTCGATAATGTCGCGGAAGTGGGTATAAAGCGGGTTTTGTTTGTGGTGGGCCAACATCCAACGGGCCAGGATCCCACCCCCACGAGAAACAATTCCCGTCAGGCGATGGCGCACCAACGGCAGATATTCGATCAGGATCCCGGCATGGATGGTCATGTAGTCCACCCCTTGCTGGGCCTGCTTTTCGATAATATGCAAGATATCTTCTGCCGAGAGTTTTTCGACATTGCCATGCACGCTTTCTAGGGCCTGGTAGATGGGCACCGTGCCAATGGGCACTGGAGAAGCTTGGATAATGGCTGTGCGAATTTCATCCAAATCGCCCCCGCCGGTGGACAGATCCATAACGGTATCGGCGCCGTATTTGATGGCCAATTTCAGCTTTTCCAGCTCTTCGGCCAAGCCGGAAGAAGTAGGGGAAGCGCCAATGTTGGCATTGACTTTGCACCGGGAAGCGATCCCAATGCACATCGGCTCGAGGTTGGTGTGATTGATGTTGGCAGGGATGATCATGCGACCCCGGGCCACTTCCGAGCGGATCAGTTCCGGCGGCAGGTTTTCCCGCCGGGCCACGTACTCCATCTCTTCGGTAATCGCGCCCTGACGGGCAAAGTGCATCTGCGTTACATTTGCTTGCCCACGGCGACGGGCAACCCATTCGCTGCGCATGTTGTCAACTCCAGTGCTCGCTTTCCTACGCTGGTATGAACCAGATCAGGTTCTGAGGATGTAATCTCAGCCTGGGGGGGATCCCCAGACACTCCTAGCGTGGTGTGATCATATCACCGAAATAGAGATGAGGCGGGGAGCTTTATAGTCTTTATTAAAAGAGTTTGAGATAGTACTAACCCTCACCCCTGGCCTCTCTCCCCATGAGATCCTGACCCTCACAGGGATCCCAGCCAGCGCCGCCAGCTCCACCAGGGATCCTTTCCCTTGCTGGCCCTGAACAGTTCGGCCACTTCCTCGCCGGTGGGCTGGGCAATAAAAGTCTTCAAGACGCTGTAGAGGCCGGGCTCTTCCTGCTGCCACACGCTCCAGGGATCCGGATAGGCCCGAAACAGGGCCCCCTCCACTAGGGAGCGCAGGTAGTAGCTGGTCTCAAAGGTGCTCAGGAACCGCTGCCGCAGCCGGCGACCGGCCAGACCCACACCCACGGTGGCGGCATCCTGCAATTGGGGGTTGAGCAGCACGACGGGTTTGGGATCCCGTCCTTTGGAAGCCAGCCCAGAGGGATCCCCGCCGCTGACCGCTTGGCAAACCCGCTCCACCTGATCCAAGCTGTAAACCGCTGGCATCACCAGCAGGAGGCTCTGTTCTGGGGTAGGTTGAGTCCGGGAAGTCAAGCTCTGTAATTCAATCCCTTCTGGCAGGGATCCCCATTCCCGCTGGGCCAGGGCTGCTCCGCCGGCATCGCTGAATAGCACCAAAGCAGGCGGTTGCAGCAGCTCCAAGAACGGGCGGGACAATACTTCTGGCTTGATGTCGGGGGCCAGGATCTCGATGAGCAGGCGGCGATATCCTGCTTGCATAGCCAGCCGTGTAGCCTGGATGGCCTGCTCACAGGCCTGGGCCAGGTCGATGGGCAAGTTGGGAAATTGGGTTAGTTGCAGTTGCTCGGCCACAGTCTAGTCCAATTATGATTCAGCCAGTAACCAAGGATGCTCAGCCAGACACTTCTTCCCAAGCCTTGTGGGTGAGCAACTCCTCCAGAACCCGCACCCCCCGCAGTTGGTTGGAAAGGGGCAGGTGGCCCTTGGGGGCGGAGAGATCCCAGATGAACTCGTCAGGGTAGCGAGTCCAGTGGTAGCCCTGCTTCCAGCCAATGAGCGGCCAGAGGCGCTCCCAGTTGCGGTTCACCCCCAGCCACAGTTGCCGCTGCACCGAGTAGCCAAAGCGATCCCCGGAGGCCGCCCGCCACAGGCGATCGATCGTGCGCAGATCCTCGACCGGGATCCGGCTCACCTCGGAAAAATACAGCCAGCCCCGCCGCGCCGCCCCCTCTCCTGCCGCCCGACATAGCAGTTGTAGGCTCAGCCGATCCGCCTCCAGCCAGGCTCCCGCCGATAACAGCTCCTGTAGAGGACGATAGTCGATATTCAGGGCTGAAGTCAGAGGGACGGTCACCATTGCCAAGTTGCAAAAGGTCTCCCTTGATTTTAGTCCCTGCTGTCCGTCCCCTCAGGTTTCAGGCGGGTACTTGGGCGGATCCCCGAAGATGATGCGATAGCCGATGTACGCCACCCCCAACAGCCCTGCCAGGATCCACAAGAAAGCCGAAAAGGGCATGTAGGAAAAAAAGACAAGATAAACCCGGCGACTGAGCCAAGAAAAAATAAGATAGACTGCCGCCAAAATGCCGATCCCTTGCAAGGTGCGAAAAGCCGGCACCCGCGAGAGAGGCATGCGCTGCCGCGCCACCCAGATGGAGCTAAGAAAAGTCCAGGGAGGCACCAGCAGCAAGAACATATCCGCCTGCTTCACCACCGCCTGCCAGCCGGCGGTGTTGGTGGCATAGGCCAAGTAGCCCGCCCAGAGGACAAGAGTTACCGCTCCCAAGCCGATACTTAAGCTGAGCAAAAAAGGCTCCTCCCATTGGCCTGGGATCCAGTCGCAGAGAACCCAAACCACCCAAGGGGTGGCAAAGAGCAAAAGCGCAATGGCTAAGCCATTGGCGTTGAGCTGGGTAAAAAACGTCTCCAGGGTCATGAACAGCAAAAGGAGCGAACGTCACCCTTGATGGTAATGATTCCTCCTTCAATCTGCAATTCGATTCGTATACAGAATCCATGAATTTGTTGGGAGCAATGCCCAAAAGGTTCACAGGCCGTCCGGGCATTCGTGTAAGCCTTGCCAAGCAACAACAGCGGGGATGGAAGTGGGAAAAAGAAAAGGGATCCTTGACACTGGCCAGGGATCCCTTCCTAAAAAGCTCAAGACATTTCTCCGGCACGCTGCTGAGGCAACTCATCCAAGCCAATCTCCCCTTTTGCAAGAAGTGAGTCTGGCATCGGAATCCCTACTCCTCCGGATCCATCCGCCTCAGTCCATTAACCCAATCTACAGCCCTTGCAGCACCGTATCCTGGCGCACCGAGAGGTTCTGGATGCGGGTATCCTGGGCCGGCGGGGTGTCCGGTTCGGTGAACACGCCGATCTGCCGCAAATACCGAGCCAAGGCATCTTGCTCGCTGCCGGGGGTATCGAAGGTAATGCCAGAACTGGGGGCCAAGTTCACCCGGTTGGGGTTGGACAGGCGAGGGAAGGGATAGTCATCCCCACCGTTGGCCAAGAAGTCCAGGGTCACCAGGCGGAAGGTGCGTCTGGGATCCCCTTGCACTTGGCCGTTGCGCACCACCACATCCCGACCTGTGGGCGTATCCACCCGCAAGGAGAGGACGCGGGATCCCGGTGGCCGCGAGGGATCAAAGCTAAAGGCAAAGCCGCCAATTTGGGGGAAGCGGCCCGGCGTAGCTCCCGGCTGGGTTTGCGCCACCCCGTGTTCCACTATCTGCTTCAGTTCCTCAGCGGTGACGGTCAACAGAGAGAGGCCGTTGTTAAAAGCAAGGGCCGTTTCGATGTCCAGCTGAGAGATTTGACCGGACTGCTTGCCGGCTTCAGGGTTAGCCACCGGTGGGATGCGCCGCACCGGCTCACCGCCGCCGCCGCCGGTGGTAGCCCCAATGGGAGCGCGAATGCCACCGCCATTTTTCAGGGAGATAACCGTAGAAGGATCGACCGTTCTGGCGTAGGCCAAGTTGGCATCGGCAGTGAGGTTGCCCAGGTTGGTTTCCTCGGTGCGCACCTCTGCCCGCAGGCCGTTGAGAAATTGAGTGGTGGAGCCAAAGGTGCGGCCATCCTTGGTGCGGATGATGTTGCCGATCTCATTGGCCACCCGAACCACGTCAGGATTGGGGGTGCCCCTGACAGCTGCTACCCCTTGGTCGTCGGTGGCATAGGCACCGCTCACCGGGTCAATGCGGGCAATAACCCCGTTGGCGTCAAAGCTGACCACCAGGCGGCCCACGTAGCGATAGTTGGAGCCGGTGTTGACCACCGCCACCGGTTGACCACTGGCGGAGGAGCGCAAGATGGGGTAGTCACCCCTGCGGGTATCGGGCAAATCAGTGCGCAGGCGATCGGTGGGCTTGGCGATCACCTGGTGGGATCCGCCGGCAATGATGATGTCCACATTTCGCAATTGGCTGGCCAGGGCTACCTCGTTTTGCAACTGTTGCAGATGGGCTAGGAGGATAATTTTGTTGATGCCCTGAGCGGTGAGTTGATCGACGAAGCCCTGGATTAGAGCGGCACTCACCTGGTCAGTATCGTCCACCCTGCCTTCTACCCTCACCTCGGGGCCGGGGCTAGAGATGGCCGCCAAACGGGTGGTGGTGGCTCCCACCAGACCGATCCGCTGCCCTCCTACCGTGATCACCGCCGTCTTGGCGATCTTGCCGCGGATAGAGCTGGCCTCTTGACCATCAGCAGCAAAGTCAGAGCTAGCCAATTCGCCGGTACCGCTGAAGCTGAGGTTGGCGCTCAAGTAGGGAAAACGAGCCCCAGCGTAGCCGCGGCCAGTGTCGGGCCGGATGAGGTCGCGAATTTGGCGCGTGCCCTGGTCGAACTCGTGGTTGCCGAAGGCAGCCGCCTCAAAGCCAATGGCGTTGATGATCTCGATATCGGCTTTGCCAGGGGTGAGGTTGTAACGGCCTTGCAGAGACCGATCCGTGCTGGCGTTGTAGAAGGGGCTGGGGATATAGTTGTCCCCACTGGAGAGCACCACCGTATTTGGGAATTGGGGGCGCAGAGCATTCACCACCGCCGAGAAGCGCGGCGCATCTTGTACGGCAGCGATCGAGGCTTCCAAGTCGCTGGCATGTAGGATTTGCAGGGTAAAAGCGGGCGGCTGAGTCGAGAGAGCCACATTGGGATCCGAGGCGATAAACCCAGCCCCTCCGCCGGTTGGGGGAACCGAGCTGCTGCTACCGCAGGCGCTGGCCAGGCTCAGCACCAAACACCACAACCCGACCCACAGGGACCTGGCCAGAGGGTTCAGCCAATCCGGGAGCCATCTCTTGGCAGGGGCAGACCCTCGAGCACGGCAAGCTGGTTTCATGACAATTCCTTCACTCCATCCACAAGAGAGGACGCATCCGCGTTCACGTTACCAAGGCTGGGATTGGGGTTTCGCTATGACCTGTTTAAGGTTAGGTCAAGCCTAGGTTAAACTTCCCCTGGATCCCAGCCAAATTGTTGCAAGTCCACCTGGCCCTCGGCGTCGAAGTGGATCCCTTCGGCTTGCAGCAGCGCTTTCTGCAGGTCGTCGTAGCCCAGGCGAAAAGGGGAGTAGGAAATGCAGCCCTGGGCGTTGATCACCCGGTGCCAAGGGATGTCGGTGTTTTGGCCTTGCAGGCGAAACAAAGCATAGCCCACCTGGCGAGCATAGCCGGGGTAACCGGCAACCCGCGCCACCTGCCCATAGGTGGCCACTCGGCCCGGCGGGATCCGCCGCACCACTTCGTAAAAGCGCTGGTAGAGGCTAGTAGATGGAGCGCTAGTGGAGCCAGACTGGGTCACAGGGATCCTCGCTCAAACTTGGCAGACAATAAGATGTGGAACGGATTGGATCCCCGGGTCCATGAGCTATTTAATCGCGGTACTGCCGGATCGCATAGCCGCTGAGGCGGCCTACAGCGCCCTGGAACAAGCCGGCTTTTCCCTGGAGCGATTGCATCTGCTGGGGCGGGGCTACAAGAGTGCCGACGAGTTTGGGCTGATTGACCCGGCCCAAGCGGCCCGCCGTCAGATGCGGCGCCTGGCCATTTGGTTGGTGCCCTTTGGCTTTTTGGCCGGGGTGGGGTTCAGCGTTTTGAGTGGTTTGGATACCTTTGCCTGGGCGGGACCTATAGGCAACCACCTGATCGGCGGCCTATTGGGCGCGATGGGCGGGGCCATGGGCAGCTTTTTCGTCGGCGGCGGAGTGGGCTTGTCTGGTGGCTCCGGCGATGCTTTGGCTTACCGCAACCGCCTCGCTGCGGGCAAGTACGTGCTCATTGTGGAAGAAGAGAACGAAACCCGCCTCCGCGAAGCCACGCGGATTTTGCGCCAGTTTGAGCCGGAAAATCTGCAAGGGTACAGAGAGCGCCCCTAGACTGGGAGATCTGGGCAGCTATTGAGAGAACTCAGGGAGGTCCAAAAGCATGTCTTGGCTGTGGCAGCAAGTCCCATCGCCGCTTGGGCGGTGGCGGAAGGAAGGGATCCCCAGCTTTGCCGCTGCTGGGGGTGCACTGGCAGTTACGGGGTTTTTTTCGCCGGCTTTTGCCCACCACGCCCTGGGAGGGAAACTGCCTGCAACGGCCTGGGAGGGATTTCTCTCCGGGCTGGCTCACCCTGTCATTGGCTTGGATCACCTGGCCTTCGTCGTGGCCATCGGTCTTGTGGCGGCGGGGCAGCCCTGGCGCTACGGGATCCCTTTGGGCTTTGTGTTGGCAGGTTTGGTGGGCACTGGGATCCACCTGGCCGGCTGGGATCCCCTGGGACTGACGGAGCTGGCCATTGCCTCTTCCGTGGTTCTCTTCGGCTTGCTGCTGGTGCAACCGCGGCAGATCCCAAGTTGGCTCTTGCTAATAGGGGGATCCCTGGCGGGGCTATTCCATGGCTATGCCTACGCCGAAACCATTATCGGCGCCCAACCCATGCCTTGGGTGGGATATCTACTGGGGTTGAGCACCGTCCAGTATGGGGTAGCTCTCCTGGCCCTTTGGGCAGCAGAACGCTGGGGGTTGCGGATCCCTGGCTTAACTCGCTGGGCCGGCTGGGCGATTACAGTGGTGGGGGCTGCCTTCCTGACCTTGGCAGTGGTGGGCGCGTAAAAAGCGCTAATTTTGCTCCCTTGCGCTCGGGATCCCCGATCCGGTACAAGGATAGCGGTGAAGATCTGTAAAACGAGGGGAGATCCCATGGAGCGCACCTTTATTGCCATCAAGCCAGACGGCGTGCAGCGGGGGCTGGTGGGCACCATCATCCAGCGCCTGGAGAGCCGGGGCTACCAATTGGTGGGCCTGAAGCTGGTGCAAGTGAGCCAAGAGCTGGCGGAAGCCCATTACGCCGAACACAAGGAGCGCCCCTTCTTCCACAGTTTGGTGAAGTTCATTACCTCGGGGCCGGTGGTGGCTATGGTCTGGCAGGGCAAAGGGGTGATTGCTGCCGCCCGTAAGCTCATCGGCAAGACCAACCCCCTGGAGGCAGAACCGGGCACCATTCGCGGCGATTTTGGCATCGACATTGGCCGCAACCTCATTCACGGCTCCGATGGAGTTGAAACCGCGCAGCGGGAGATCGCCCTTTGGTTCGATGAGTCGGAATTGGTGAGCTGGACACCGGTTGCCCAAAGCTGGATTTATGAGTAGGTACTTGCTGCAGGCAAGGGGTAGTCGTGTTCGCAGGTTCCAGACCGGAAGTAGTGCAGAGCGCTAGGGCCGTGTTTCGAACTGGCTTCGGCTGGCCGCAAGCGGCTCTGTTGGAAGTGCCTTGAACCACCCCTTCTCTGCCAAAACTCGAGCGGCAAGCAGGATCTGTTTGCTACTGAATTGTTGTTTTCTATCTCCCCAGGCGTAGAAGCTTTCCACCAACTCTGCCGTCGTAGAAGGGTGCCCACGAGTCACGATCCAGTGGACAGTAGCCAGCAATTCTAGACCATAGGGCGACTCAAAGCCCTCCACGAGGTCGCTGACACGCTCAAAGCGTTCTCTCGTCTCTGGCTGTCCAGCGAGATATCTATGGGCTTCCTCGACAGCACCGGGCACCAGTTCCAGCTTCTTGTCTGGTCGATCACCGCCCGAGCCGTACCCAGAGATGTAATATCCCTCGATTTCTTTGAGAACATGCCGCAAGTTCTCGGCGTAGGGTCCATGAACGCCCTTTGTAAATCGCAGGCGAAGCGGCTCCCCGGCTTCCTGCAGGAAGTACATCAGCTTGTGCAGCTCAAGCAAAGAGACAAACGGAACAAGTAGACCGTTTACATAGCGCTCCATAAGGCCCACCAGCACCGCTCTTCCCGGCGTCAAGGAAGGGATCTGGCCGCGGCGCATGCTCTTCGGTAAAGGCTGAGGCCCGGTGGGCTCAAAGACAAGGATGTGGACGTCGGGAAGTTCTGCTAGCGCCTGCTCGATGCGGGAGCGCACATCGGGCCAATGAAGACCCCCGAGGCCGCAGCCTAGGGGTGGCAAAGCGACTGAGCGCAGACCAAGATGCCTGATCTCCTCGGCAAGGGACTTCAGCCCAGCTTCTATATCCTCGATCCGCGACTTCCCCCGCCAGTGGCGTTTTGTGGGGAAATTGATGATGTAGCGCGGATTGGTCAGGTTTCCGGTCTCGAAAACGAACATTTTGCCCGGTTGGACTTCCCCCCGCCGGCAGGCTGCGGCATAGGCCTTGAAGTTCCCAGGCCATGATTTCAAGTGCTGTCGCAGAACCAGTAACAAGAATCCCCTGCCTTTAGGCAGGGGGGTATGTCAAAATCCCTTGCAAGTTGTCTACATGAGTAATGTGGTAGATTTTGGGACTTTCTGGAATTGGCGCCATACCTCCGCTCTACGATGCAGCTTTGAAAAAGGCAGAGCCAGATGCGCTTCAGTCGGAACGAGAGTTGAGACCGACAGGCTTTTGAGCAGTGGAGCTCTCGCTTGGCTCGGGCAGATAGAGACGTTCTTCCGAGGCGTCGTACTCAAACAGCTCTGCATAGCGTCCCCAGTCAATGGCGGTGGCAAACTGCCGTTCGGCTTCAGCGTGGGGGAAGTGTTCGTCCCAAAGATCCAAGAAGAAGTCCGCTCGCATGGAGCGGCTGCCTTTTTCTTCCAGGGTCTGCAAGATGCTGCGGAACACGGGCACCCGTGCCAATAGCTGTTGTCGGAAGAGATCCTTGCTGCGCAGGATGGTGGTGTTGGCAAAGTCCTGGCCAATTTCGGTCAGTTGCACCACCCCGCTGGCCACCTCGGCAAAGCCCAACAGCACCGCCGCATCCAAAATCGGCAGCAGATCGTCCACGGCCAGTTGCAGCCGCTCGGCCAAATCGGCAATCTCCGCCCGCCCTTGCGGCCACTCCACGATCAACTCCAGCAGACCGCTGATCCCGCCCACCCGCGCATGGGGCAGAGGCAGGGCATAGGGGGAAGCCGCCTTATCACCGACCGGAGCAGGCAGAGCCACCTCTCCGGTAACAGCAATTTCGGGGTTGGTCATGATCTCGTAGATGTAGTCCACCAAGGACTTAAAGCGGGGATCCGTGCGCTCGTGGGGCCGCGGCAGGTCAATTCTCACCTCCCCCCGGATCCGCCCTGGGTTGGATCCCAGAATCACCACCCGATCTGCCAAAAACACCGCCTCTTCGATGTTGTGGGTAACGATGAGGATGCTTTGGGAAGGGAAGGCTTGGGCGTTCCACAGCTCATCAATTTCCCCCCGCAGGTTTTCGGCAGTCAGCACATCCAAGGCGCTGAAGGGCTCATCCATAAACAGCACCTTGGGCTCTAGGACAAAGGCGCGGGCAAAGCCCACCCGCTGCTTCATCCCCCCCGAAAGCTCCTTGGGGTAAGCGCTCTCAAACCCATCCAAGCCCACCAAGTCAATGGCCTTCAGGGCCTTTTGCCGGCGGATCTCGCGGGGGATCCCTTGGGCTTGCAGCCCCAGCTCCACATTTTCTTGCACGGTCAGCCAGGGTAGGAGAGCAAAGCTCTGAAACACCATCGCCACATCGGGGTTAGGCCCGCGTAGAGGCTGGCCGTTGCTCAGCACCCGCCCTTGGCTGGGGGGGATCAGGCCCGCCATGATGCGCAAAAGGGTGCTTTTGCCACTGCCGCTGCGGCCCAGCAGAGCCAAGACTTCCCCAGCCCGCACTTGCAAATCAATTTGGCTTAAAACGGTAAACTCCCCCTTGCCCTCTGGCAAAGGAAAGCGCTTGTAGACTTTCTCGACCTCGATCAAAACGGGGGAAGCTGCAGAGCTCATATTGCCTCAGAAATTGATAAAGACTAAAGGTGATACTTTTCTTCCGCCAACTGATACAGCCGTCGCCAGAACAGACGGTTAATGCCCACCACAAACAAGCTCATCATGCCAATGCCCAAGGTAATGCGGGGCCAGTCTCCCACCGCCGTTGCCTCAGCAATGTAGGTGCCCAACCCCGTAGCCGTCAGGGTGGTGGATCCCCAGGCCACAATCTCCGAGACAATGCTGGCGTTCCAAGCGCCGCCGCTGGCCGTGACTCCCCCGGTGACCCAGGCGGAAAAGATCCCTGGAATGATCAGCTTTCGCCAGCGCTGCCATCCCCGCAGGCCCACATCCACGGCCATTTCTCGCAAGTCCGTGGGGATGCTTTGGGCACCGGCAATGGAGTTGAAAAGGATGTACCACTGTGCCCCCAACGACATGAGCAAAATGCTGCCCCACTCAATGCTGATCTGGGCGCGGATAAAAAACAACGTGGCAAAGGGAAAAAGGAAATTGGCCGGGAAAGCTGCCAGGAATTGCACCACCGGCTGCAGCAGTTTCGCCAGTTTTGGATTAAAGCCAATGGCCACCCCAATGGGAGTCCAGATCACCGTGGCGAACACCAGCAACACGCTAACCCGCAGCAGGGTGAGGATCCCTAGCCCGAAGGTCAGCATCACCTCTCCAAAGCCCACAGTGGTAGCCACAAAATAAACAATCCAAATCCCAATGCCGCCAATAGCTATCCAGGAAAGCTGAGTCAGCAGCCGCTCGCGGCGTCGCTCGACCTCAGGACTAAGGGGATCCACCCAACGGGGGCGAGTTAAGTGGGACAACAGCCGATCCACCAACTCTGCCAAGGGGGACAGCCAACTGCCGATCAGCCGCGGGATCCGCGCCGTGGTCAGCAGATCGTACAGCCAGGATTCGGGGGCAGCAGCCCCGCTGCTCTGTTCCAGGCGAAACTTATCCGACCAAGCCACCAAAGGCCGCCAGAAGAGCTGATCCACCAGCAGGATCACCCCGGCCATGGTCAGGAGCGCCCAGCCCAGCTTGGGCAGATCCTCCGCCTGGACGGCCGCTTCCACATAGGATCCCAGGCCCGGCAGCGTGTATTCCTGGTTGAGCACGCTGATGGCTTCGCTGGCTGCCACAAAGAACCACCCTCCGCCAAAGCTCATCATGGCGTTCCAGATGAGGCCCACCATTGCCGCCGGCACTTCCAACTGGGTAAAGCGCTGCCACCCCGACAGGCGATACAAGGTAGCGGCTTCCACCAACTCTTGAGGCAGAGTGCGCAAGGATTGGTAGAAGGAAAAGGTCATGTTCCAGACCTGGCTGGTGAAGATGGCAAAGATAGAAGCCGCCTCCAGCCCCAGCAAGCTGCCGGGAAAAAGGGCAATAAAGCCGGTGACGGTAATGGAGAGAAATCCCAACACCGGCACCGATTGCAAGACATCCAACAGGGGGATCAAAATTCGCTCGGCCCAGCGACTTTTGGCAGCAATGTAGCCATAGATCAAGGTAAAAAGGGTGGAAAAGGCCAAGGCAATGAACATGCGCAAGGTGGAGCGGGCCGCATAGTAGGGCAGGTTGCGCGGATCCAAGTCGATCCGGGGCACCACCGCCGGGGGCTGAAACCGCTCAAAAGCCCCTACCCCCACCTGCGCCACCAAGGCCAGGAGAACCAACGTGCCCAGAATGATGGCCCCATCGGCAGCCCCCGCTGGCAGCCGACGCAGCGCCTCCGGAGAAGGAAAAGTCCTCATCTTCCCTGACCAAGCCCGGCATCCGCGCCCAGTGTACACCGTTTGCGGTTAGCCAGGATCCAGCCGGCTACTCTTCCGGCAAGTCGGGGGGAGACTCCTTCCACTGGGGATCGTCCAAGATGGCTTTTTTGGTCTGCTTGAGTTGTTTCCACAGCTCTTTGATTTGCCGGTAGGCTTCTTCCGGGGTAATTTTGCCCCCGGTTTCCAAGCTACAAATCAAGGACACTTTATTGCTAAATTCCTGCAGGTTGGCATCAAAAACTAGGTTCTGCGGCTTCACTTCGCCCCAGTAGGGATAGCGAGGCGAAATGAATTCATCTTTGTTGGGAGGAGTTGGTTCTGCCACGGCCTAACCAGGGTAAAAGAATGGTTCACAACAAGAAGGTCAACATGAAAAGCTCCATTAAAGCAGGATCTACTAGCCCAGTTTATGGGCGTTTTCTCTTAACCGGCTTGGGTACTTTTGTGGGATCTCGCAGAGGATAAAACGGCTCTTGAATAGACGCTTCCCCACGTGTCGAGGGGGTGGAACTCTTCCTAGCTTTGGGTTGGGGGGGGGAACGCTTCAGGCGTGGGCGCGGCGGCGTTTTGAGCACAGGGCCGATGGGAGTGCCCGCCTCCACATAGAGCAGGGATCCGCGGCGGCGCACCTGCAGATCCCAGAAATTGCCTACCCCTTTGCCCGGCAGGGATCCAATCAGGCGCAATTTGAAGGCTTGGGGCTTGGGGGCTGCGGCTCCATCCTTCTGGACTCGCTGAGAGGGAGAGTTGGCAGAAGCTTTTTTGCCCGATTGACGGATCTTGACAATGATGAACCCTTTCTCCTGCGATTGAAAAACGACCTCGCCCCGGATGGAAAACCAATCCGGCACCACTGTTGGACGGGATCCCTCGGGGAGAGTTCGCCCCATTTCTTCTGGGGCCCACACCCCCAGCAACTGCACGTGCAGATCTTCGGTTTTGTCGCGGGTGCGAGGATAAACCACCCACAGATAGTTGCGTTCCGGCCGTAGATGCTTGCGTACCAGGCTCATCACCCGGCCCAGCAATACGGCATTCAGATCCAAGCCATCCGAGGTGCGCAAAATCCCGCGGGTAAAGTGCTCTGGGGAGGGGATGTATTGCCCTTCGATGAGGCCGATGGCTCGGTATTGCATCTTCTCCCCAGGCGGGGGGATGGGTTCCAAACAGACTCGCTCTTTCTTTTCTTCCAAGCTAGCAGTGGTACTGACAACGGGCTGCAAGGACTCCGTCCCGCTGTCGCGAACAGCACCAGGAGCTGCCGCAGGATCCTGAGCTTTCGCTGATGACAGGGATCCCTTGGCCTCACCCGTTGAGCTGGGTCTGGGGGGCCGTACCGGTCGAAAGGGAGGTCTCAGATCGGAGGACATTGTGACGGTTCCGTTGCAGTCAGTCCAAAATGCTCAGCGGCAAACATTTACTTTACCGTTGCAAAAACAGGCTATAGCTTTAGCTTTGCTCTTGACCCAAGGCTTGCTCAGCACACCACCCATTAGCCTAACAATGCCCAACAGCGTTTTTCCATTCTGCTTCTATTGGGAAACTCCTAGCAGCTGCCCTTGCCCGCAGTTGTCAACACTGTAGCCGACCTGTAGCCAATGGTAGCAACTGTTCCAAGGGAATGGTTCTCAGGCTGCAGGATGTCTATTCCCCAGACAGGGCCATTGATATTGATGAGTATCTGTAGTTTTTTCCAGCAACGCTGACTGGAGCCAATAGAGGTGTTTTTGCACAGCCGGGATCCAACTGGCCGATCCCCAGGGCTCTCTAAGGGCTGGATTGCATTCCCTCAGCCAAGGGGATCCATTCAGCCATCTTGAAGCTCATCGCTTAGGCAGGCGTTACCCACACCTGGGGAGTAAAACTGCCGTGTAGGCCATAGGGAATGTGGTGCCGCAATGGGATCCGCGCAACCGGGCCGGCTGTCAGGTCGGCTGCTTCTAGGATCACCACTTGAGAGCGCTGGCTGGCCGCATCAAAAACCACCGTCACGATCCACCCTGCCTCTTCGCCCTGGTCTTCTGGATTGGGGATGAACACCGGCTCTCCCACAAAGCTGCGGGGGGCAAAGCTGTACTGCTGCGTGCGGCCTGTGGCAGTATCCAGCTTGAGGATGGCTTGCAGAGGAGCATTGGGGCCAGGAGCATGGGTGGCCCCGATGTAGATGTAGCGGTGGGATCCCCCCATTCGAGCCGGGTGGATGGCCGGAAACTCCACCGAGCGATCCAGCAGCAGTTCCCGCTTCACGCTGCCCCCCTTGGGATCCAGATAAAACCGCCACAGCTTGCCCGCTGGAATTTGGGCAAAGTCAATCTGCAGGTAATCGGCATCCGGCTCCAGGGCAGGGTAGCTCTCATAGAGGACGGCATCCACCACAACCCGATCCCCGACTCCGTAGCCGTTGACAAAATGGAAAACAAACCCCGGCTCCGTTTCCAGTTGCAGCGGCTCGTCGCCCTGGGGAAAGAGCCAGATGCGGGTCGGCTCCCCCGGTTTCAAGGTCAGACAGGTGCCCGCCGGTTGCCAGCCCAACACAAACGGCAGGGGATTGAAAGCCAAGGGATTTTGGAAAAAGATGCGGTAGCGGGGTGTCCAGACAAAATCATGCAGAAAGGCAAAACCGGGCAGGCGGTAATCCCGCTTTTCCACCAAGCGCCCGCGCGAGTCCAGACGGTAAAACAGCAACGTGGAGTTCTGGGCAGCCCGCACCCCAAAGGCGATGAGATCTCCCGTGTGGGGATCCCGCCGGGGATGGGCAGTGAAAGGCTGGCTGGCCGAGATCCCTCCTGCAAACGTTTCGATCCCCTCGGTGGCCAAGGTGGCCGGGTTCAGCCGGTAAGGGGCACTGGCCTCCCACAGGGCCAGCAGCTTATCTCCCTGGTAGATGACGTTGGTGTTGGCGGGATTTTTAAACCGCAAGTCGAGAAAGTTGCTCCACCAGCCGCCCGGCTTTTGGGTGCCAAACACCCCTCGGTAAAGCACCCGACCGGCTTTTTCCTCTGCTTCAAACTCGCGGGTGCGCACAAACCGGTTGCGAAAATGAACCTTCCCCTCCACAAAGGTGATGGCGCAGACCATGCCATCGCCATCGAACGGGTGCCCGTAGCGCTGGGATCCCGCCTCCAGCTTGCCCGGGCCGTTGCGAAACAGGGTTCCCCGCAACCCTGCCGGGATCCGTCCTTCGATCTCCGTAATCCAATAGTCGTACTCCTGGGATAGGGAGCGATAGCCCAATTGCCAGTCGGTGGTGCTGTAGGGAAGGGAAGCGACGCTGACCATGGAAGATCTGCATGCAACGCCCTCTATTGTTGCTTAAACTTTTGTGAAGTCGCCAGTTTTTCTGGGCCGGGATGGTCTCCTGGGTGGGGATCCCCAAGATGGAGTCGCCCCGATTCGACTATGGTAGGAAATGCCCCCAAAGCGCCTGACAGGATCCACAGTACCCATGTTTGATGCCCTCTCCGAGAAGTTGGAATTGGCCTGGAGAAAGCTGCGCGGCCAGGACAAGATCACCGAAACCAACATTCAAGAAGCTCTGCGGGAGGTGCGGCGAGCCCTGCTGGATGCGGATGTCAACTTGCAGGTGGTGAAGCAGTTCATCGAGGATGTGCGGGAAGCTGCCCTGGGATCCGAGGTCATCCTGGGGGTGACGCCGGATCAGCAGTTCATCAAGATTGTCCACGACGAGCTGGTGAAGGTGATGGGAGAAGCCAACGTGCCCATTGCCCAAGCGGAGCAGCCTCCCACCATTGTCCTCATGGCCGGTTTGCAGGGATCCGGGAAAACCACCACCTGCGCCAAGTTGGCTTTGTACTTGCGCAAGCAGGGCAAGAAGTCCCTGATGGTGGCCGGAGACATCTACCGTCCGGCGGCCATCGACCAGCTCAAGACGCTGGGCCAGCAAATTCAGATCCCCGTTTTCGACCTGGGCAAAGCAGATCCCGTCGAGATTGCCCGGCAGGGGGTGGAGACGGCCCGGCAGCAGGGCTACGACTACGTGATTTTGGACACTGCCGGTCGTTTGCAGATTGACCTGGAGATGATGGCGGAGCTGGAGCGGATCAAGGCGGCGGTGCAGCCCCACGAGATCCTGCTGGTGGTGGATGCCATGATCGGCCAAGAGGCAGCCAGCCTTACCCGAGCCTTCCACGAGCGCTTGGGCATCACTGGGGCCATTCTCACCAAGCTGGATGGGGACACCCGCGGTGGGGCCGCCCTTTCCATTCGCCAAGTGTCCGGTCAGCCCATCAAGTTCATCGGTGTTGGCGAAAAGGTGGAAGCGCTGGATCCCTTCTACCCGGATCGCATGGCCTCCCGCATTCTGGGGATGGGGGATATCCTCAGCTTGGTGGAAAAAGCTCAAGAGGAAATCGACCTGGGAGATGCCGCCAGCATGGCGGAGAAGATGATGACTGCCCAGTTTGATTTCACCGATTTCCTCAAGCAGATGCGCCTAATTAAACGCATGGGATCCTTGGCAGGGCTGCTGAGACTGATGCCGGGGATGGGCAAAATCAGCGAGGAACAACTGCAAAAGGGACAAGACCAACTGGCCCGCGCCGAAGCCATGATCAACTCCATGACCCCCGAAGAGCGGCGCAACCCGGATCTGTTGGCCCGCAGCGTCAGCCGCAAACGACGGGTGGCCCGCGGATCTGGCCACAAGCTGGAGGATGTCAGCCGACTGGTCAGTGATTTTCAACGCATGCGCGACATGATGCGCAACATGGGCATGGGTGGCGGTTTTCCCGGTATGGGTTGGGGGGGTGGGCGTACCTCTCTTCCCGGCGGGGATCCCAGTTGGCGCGGACGTTCAACGGCCTCTCCCTCTCGGCAACAGCCCAGCCGCAAGCCGGGCAAAGGTGGGGGTAAAAAAGGGGGCGGCAACCGCGGATTTGGGGGCAAGTAGGATAGGACTATGCCCTTCCACGTTGTTTTGGTTGCCCCAGAGATCCCGGCCAATACGGGGAATATCGCCCGCACCTGTGCAGCCACCGATACGCCTCTCCATCTGGTGGATCCTCTGGGGTTTCGCCTTTCGGATCGCTACCTCAAGCGGGCGGGGCTGGACTACTGGCAGCATGTCCAACTGTATCGCTACCCCTCTTGGTCTGCTCTGGTGCAGGCCCACCCTGAGGCCCGGTTCTGGTGTTTTAGTGTGCGCGGCAAAGCCCTCTATACGGAAGTAACCTATCAGCCGGGAGACTGGTTGGTGTTCGGCAGCGAAAGCCGGGGGTTGGATCCTCTCTTCTTGGAAACCTATCCCAGCGTGCGCATCCCACTGCGGGGGCCGGTGCGCAGCCTGAACCTCAGCAATGCCGTAGCGATTGCCCTTTTTGAGGCGCTACGTCAGCAGGGATCCCTGACCAAAGAATAGGGGGTCGGGTTGACCCTGTTATGATAGGTGTTTCGCCCCGTCAGGAAGATGTGTGCCTTGCAGTATCTGCGCCCCGACTTGCTCTACCTCAAGCCCTACGACGCTGTGCCAGCCCCGGCTGCCGACAAGCTGGATGCCAATGAGTTCCCCCTCGATTGGCCGGCGGGCTTCAAGCAGAAGCTCTCCCTCCTTTGGGAAAAGGGGATCCCCAGCAACCGCTATCCCGATGCCCACCACCGGGGCCTGAAGCAGGCCATCGCCGCCTATGCCGGAGCGGAGCCAGAGCAGATCAGCCTGGGCAATGGGTCGGATGAGCTGATTCGCTCGCTGCTGATTGCCACTTGTTTGGGCGGGCGGGGCGGTATTTTGGTGGCAGAGCCCACCTTCTCCATGTACGCCATCCTGGCCCAGAGCCTGGGGATCCCAGTGGTGCGGGTTCCCCGCGACCCGGAGACGTTTGCTCTGGATCTAGAGCGATGTCAACAGGCTTTGAGGGAGCATCCGATTCGGGTGGTGTGCCTGGTGGATCCCAACTCGCCGACGGGGAATGGCCTGACGGCTGCAGAGTGGGAGTGGGTGGAAGGGCTGCCCGAAGAGATTCTGGTGATTTTGGATGAGGCCTATTTTGAGTTCAGCCGGCACACAGCCCTGCCCAAATTGGCGGAGCATCCCAACTGGGTAATCTTGCGCACCTTCTCCAAAGCCTTTCGCCTGGCGGCCCACCGGGTGGGCTATGCTGTGGGTCATCCACAGCTTATGCAAGTGCTGGATGGGATCCGCCTGCCCTACAACCTCACGGCCCTTTCTCAGTGGGCGGTTCAGATGGCTTTGGAGCATGCCGAGGAGCTTTTGGCCGACGTGACGCTAATTTGTCAGGAGCGGGAAGCCCTTTACCAAGCTCTGCAGGAGCTGCCGGGGGTGCGGGTGTGGCCCAGCCAAGCCAACTTCCTCTACTTCCGGGTGGCCGGCTGGGATCCCCAAGAGCTGCAGCGGGCCTGGCAGGAGCTGGGGACTGGTGTGCGCTACACGGGTGGGGGGCTGCGTCTGACGGTGGGCACCCCTGAAGAGAACCGACGGGCCTTGGAGCGCCTGCGCCAAATCCTGCAATAGGCCTCCCGGCCTGCGTTCGGAGCCAGCCTAGGTGGATGGGTCGGCGCGCGAAAAGCGCTGGATCAAGCTGTGCACCTGCTGCAAGTGTCGTTCGTCCAGATGCTCCAGCGCCTGGGCGATTTCCGCTCTGAGTCGGCTCTGGGTGTCGGTTTGGGCCCGCTGCAGCAGCCAACTTTGGACAGGGCTGGGGTGCTCCACAAAGTCAAGCGCCCAGGGATCCCGTTCGTCCAGCTCAGGTTCTGCCTGGGGCAGCTGCTCCCTCCAACGCTCTTGAGCCTGTCGAAACTCCTCCGCCAAACGATCTGTTGGGCGCCCCTCCGCTTGGAGAACCTCTTGATACCTTTGGTGGGTCACCAGCCAGCGCTGCCGAATTTGAGAGCGTTGCTGCCTGGTCAGCCTGCCGGTTCTGCTTTCGGTGAAGCGCTCGTAAAACCTGAGCGTGTCTCGGTAGTGGCCCAATCGCTCACAAGCCAAGCCTACCTCCAGGGGCTGTAGCCACCAGGCCCGCTCCATCTGTGTGCTGGTAACCACTTCCTGCAGAAAATCTCGCAGCCCAGGGGATTTGCGCCTTAAGTCTTCCCAGTTGGTCCGGATATCCCGGGCCATGGCAGCCACCAGCTCGTAGTCATGTCCCCGCTGCCACGCCTGAGGATGGGCCTGCACCGTTTTCCAGAGCTTCTCCCACTCTCGGCACTGGATCAGAACTCGCAGCATCAGCGGCCAGTCTTTCAAGCGCTCCAGACTGGTGACGACGTCGCCGATGTACTCTGCCCACTCGCCTGTGAGGGGACGTCCTGCCTCTTGCCATCGGTCCAGCACCACCGAGTCTTGGCGGTCTTTGGATAGCCACCTCACCTTGCCGGGAAGGGGTTCCAGGTGGATCTTGGCCCGGTAGTAGGGGGAATGCTCCGTTTGGCCCCCCTGATCCCAAACCTCTACCGCCCGCTCAAATTCCTGCCGATAGAAGTGACAGATACCCCAAATCTTGTAGTACTGATTCGCGAACGGCTGCCGCTGGCCGAGAAAGGCCAGACGTCCCTTCAAAGCCTCAAGGGTCTCTTGCAAAAACCGGCTGCGGGCCTCTTCCTGGGGGCAGAAAGTTCCCAAGTTGTTGAGAACTTGCTCAAGCTCTGCCAAAAATTGCTGTACACACTCTTTCCAGGTGGAATCCGTTCGTGTAAGCGGGACGAAGTCCCTATCTTTGGGGCTGACTTCAACGCTCAGCCAATCTCGCACCCGCACCACCTGTCGGAAGCGCTCCATAGACTTGACAGAGGTTCTTTGGGTCGCCACCATCAAGTCCACCAAGGGGCTGTAGTCTGGGATCCCAGGACATCCAGCAAAGTAGGCGGCGTTACGCTGCAGCTCCAACCAGGCCTTCCCTCTCCAAAAGCACTCCCAGGCTTCTCGTTTAAGATTTTTGTTGGGCAAAGCAGACTGCTCCAGGCTCAGGAACTTTTGCCCTGCGGAAACGTAATCCCTCTGGAGCTTGAGGAGCCAGGCCTGACATTCCTGTTCTAGAGGTGGTTTTTTTGCCTTCCGCGCCAGAGTTTGAACATCCTCCAGAAGTTTAGGGTTGCCCTCCTCGATGCCGCGCCTGAGAAGCTCAAGAGCTGCCTCCTGCAGATCTTCCAAGCTTGTATTGGTCCAGTACTGGATATTGATGCCTTTGACAGGGTAACCCAATACCGGTGGGTCGGTCTCCCATTCCGACCGATCCGGTTGCAGAGAAGGATGATCGAGCCAAGAGTTGGATTCTAAGCTTGGATCCCAGAACTCCCGCCAACCGGCAGAGGTGTCCACAATGGCCAGGGCCTCGATGGGGCGGGTAATGCCGACATACAATTGGTTGAGAAAATAATGGAGTTGCAGGGATATCGCCTCCCCAGCTCCTCGGGCGTAATAATTAAGCTGCCGGTTAAAGTTTTGTCGATAGGCGTTTCCAAACTTGTAGAGGATAACTTTTTTGAACTCCATTCCCTTAACAGACGTAGCAGTTTGCAGGAGCGGTGGTTTAAGATTCTGCTTCAATTCCTCGGCAAAGATCTTCTGGAGTTCGGGATCCTGACGCACGTAGTTCAGCTCCTCTCCCACAGGACAGGGTAAGATACAGACTGTTCCTGTGAGATCACTAAGCATTTTTCTAAGCTCATCTTCGATTAAGTTTCTTTCCTGACCATCCAGCACAAACCTTTGAACCGGCATGCCCTGCTCATGGGGACGCCAGGGCTGTTGGGGATAGATTTCTCGACTCTTGCTGAGAACTCGCCGCCACAGGTTGACTACATTGCTAAAACGAGTAACTTGTGGATTGCTGCGATAGTTGTTTCTCAGCTCCTGCGGGCCTGCAATCTCAAAGGGATGGCTCGGCAACAAGTAGGCGCGGATATGCTCGTAGAGATATTTTTTCAGAGCAGCCCAACGAAATCCCGTTGGGTTAATGGTTTGCAAGGGATCCCCGGCAAAGGCATAGGGCAGGTGCTCAATAGCCCAATCCAACTTGTATTTTCCCCAAGGAGATAAGCAAAAAATGATATTCAGCTCAAGTTGGGTAAAGTCCTGAACCTCATCGCAAAAAATGACTGGATGAATAGGATTAAGAGTGCCATTTTGCAGCACATCTCTGGCCAAATCTTGGTCATCCCAGTAGCCCTCATGGGTGGTTCGATCCCGGTAACCCGGCCAAATCTCTTCGTAAATCCGCTCGAAGGCTTCTTCATCCACACTGCGGTCGGCCTCAGGCAATTCTCGGTAGCTATCGGGATCCAAATAGTCACTGACCTCATAGCCTTTGATCAGCGTGCGAATGGTGTGCCAAGCCAGCTCTACATCGCGGCGACCACAATACCAGCTCTGAAATCGATAAAAATTGACATACCGATCCGGTTGGTAGCGTTCTTGCCGCTCGGCAGGAAGGCAGTTCAGCAGGTAATCCTGAAAAGTGCTAAAAAAAGTTTGACATTGCTGAATTTCCTCCGTGGAGAAGCTGCACCCCTTCTCCCGATAGCGGTGGCTGATGCGCAAAATTGAACTTACCCTGTCGCGGGCTTGCTGCACCAAGCTTGGGCTGTAGGTCAAAAAGAGAGGGCGGTACTCAAGAGGTCTCTGTTTTGAAGTTTTGAGGTAGTGGCTGCAATAGTCGGCAAAGCGGTAGTACAACATCAGAGATTTGCCACTCCCGGCCCTTCCGTTGATCAGTAGGGGCATGGATGTACTCTGCAGGATTTCTTCCTCCTCCATGGACAAAGCCAAATTTCCCTCTGTGATCTCCTGCATTTCCAACCAAATGGTCTCATCCATCACCATGTAGTCGGGGTAGGCGCGACGGGCGTACCGCTTCCACACCTCCAAAGGTTGCGGGTGCTGGAGAATGTCTGGCTGCTTGGCTTTCATCCCAAAGAGGCAGGTTTGGCATCCCAGCTCAAACCGTTCCTTTTGCTCTGGGGCGTGGTCGTAAACTCCAATGAGAAATGGAAACAATCTCCCCGGCTGCTCGCACGCTTGTACCAAGCTGACGGCCAGATACAGGGATTCCTCCTGCCAGCATTTGACCTCTGCCTCCAGATAAAACGGCGGGAGCTGCCGGTAGAGCCTGCCTTCAATTACCAAGCGGGATACTGCTTGGTAAGCCTGGCGCCGCTGCTCTGGAGAAAGGGCCCGTACTTGCCGAACCCATTCCCCGCTTTCCAACACCAGCCGCTCCTGCGGATTGGGAGCATTCAAGAACTGTGTCCATTCATACAGCTCGTCGGGCAGAGGGGGGAGATGGTTTGGCGGATCCCCTGGTTCGTGCCGCTGCGCCAGCCACGCCTGCAAACGGTCATCGGGCACCCAGCTCCGCACCCGTTCTTGATAATCCGGATCTCGCCGTCGGTCTAAGAACTCCCGGTATTCGTGACTGCCTCTCGGCCAGAGGCCAAACAAAACCAGAACGGGTACCTCGCCTACATAGCGCAGCTCCCCCACCAAGCGAATGTTGTTGCGGAGATTACGCTTCCAGTAAGGGTAACGAACGTCAAACAACTGGCTCAAAAGGGTGCGACCCCCCTCTTCCAGCCGTTCTATCAATGCTTCTAGGTTGCACTGGGTTTTGCTTCCCAGAAATTCCTCCGGGCAATATACATACATGGGATCTCGCTGGGTATACTTGGAAGCTATCCTAGTGCCGGACTACTGGCGAAAATTGCCGCTGTGCCAAAAGTCTTAATTTTTTTCATAATCCCCACGTAGCCCACAACTACCTATGTAGCCATTTGCAAACTCACAAAACATCTCGATTCAAGCTTTTGTAAACTACCCGACACCCGCGCTATGCGCAGGGTGCGAGCTTTATCCCAATCCCTAGCGGCCCCAGAGGACAGCTAAGTTTCGGAATTTCAGGCGAGTTTACAGTCGCCCCAAGGAGAGAGATTACTTGAGCAGCGTTATGGTCAGCATCCCCTTCCCACCCGCAGTGCCCACACTTGAACGACTTACCATTGCGGTAGGACTTACCCCGCTCAGGATGGATGTGCAGGCATTTGTGGCAGGTCTGACTGGTGTAGGCAGGCGGCACCAGTACCACAGGCACTCCAGCAATAGCAGCCTTGTAGGCCACCAACGTCCTGAGCTGGTAGAACGCCCAGTTGTTAGTCCTGCGCCGCTCAGCCTTACTTCGAGGCTTCTGATTCAGGCAATCTCTGATGCCTGTCAAGTCTTCAAAAGCCAGTGCCGCACCAATAGCCTGGGCATCCCTGACCAAGGTTTTACTGATGTTATGGTTCAGCCATGTCTGGTAGCGCCGTTCTCTCCCAGAGAGCCTTCTCAGCAGCCTCCTAGAGCTGCGAGTGCGTTTGGATTGAACCTTGGCGCGTACACGGCTGAACCGGTCACGGACGGCCTGGATGTGCTCTCCACTCCAAGAGCGTCCGTTGCTAGCGGTGGCGATATCCCGCCTGCCCAAGTCAACTCCGATTACCTTTGGAGTTTTGCCGGTCGGGGGAGTGTCCAGCTCAACAGCAATGTTGATGTAGTAGTCCCCCTGCTTGGTCTTGGACAGGGTTGCGCTGGTGGGCGTTTGCCCCCGCAGGAGCGCTATCTGGTAGCCACCGATCTTGAGCTTGAGCCAAACCCGTCCGCTCATCAGGGTCACGCCCACGGCTTGGTCGGACTCTCGGTACTTAAAAGTACGAGCGTCCAAAGTCAGACTGGTGGGGCGGAACTTGTGGACTTGCTTCACCGCCTTGGCATTGCTAATCACCCGACGGAGCGCCTGACAGACGTGGTTGGCTTTCAGCCCCGTTGCTGCCCTTACCGGCCGATAGACCAAGTGGTGCAGCTTGGCGGTGTTCCAGCAGTTCTTTTGTTTGGCGGTGTCGAGAATCTGGTTGCAAGCATTCGCAAAGCCCTGCAAAGTGCGGTCAATTTCTTGACGCAACTCTTGTGGGACTATCAGCTTGCAACGTACAGAGATAGTCTGGCTCATGGGCTTATTGTAGTTTATCCAGACTTTTGACCAGCAAACCTATATGGAGGAGGGCTTTCCTCCCGACACCAAGCCTGCGGCTATGGTGCGGGCCTCCAGCCCGAAAATTTGGTGAAATGCAAGGACTCCGTCCCGCTTACGCGTTCGCGTTAGCGTCGCGTAGCGACAAAGGACTCCGTCCCGCTTACGCGATCAGCAGCTCAATCTGGCCGGTTTCCATATCCACTGCCAATTCCACCCCCGCCACGGCAAAGGAGACGGAAGATTCGTCGGCGGCATGGTGCAGCTCCACCTCGATGGGATCCGAAGCCCTTTGGGCCAGCTCCGGCAAAGTCAGGGATCCCTGGGGAGCCGAAAAACGCCCCTGCGCCGGCGTACCCCCACCCAGCCCAGCTCCCGCAACAAGCTCAGCAGAGTGATCCCCGGCGGAACCACCTGCCCATAGGGTTGGCCGTTCACCTGAAATCGGATGGGAATGGGAGTGGGATCCATAACGGTCTTCTTTTTTCACTCACATCTACCCCATTCTGTTTTGAGCAAAATGTTTCGAGTGAACCATTGGATTGCCCTGTTTGTTTTCATCCCTCTTCCCCATGAGGTGAGGGGATCCTGCCTATCGCAGATCGGTTTGCCCTCCCTCGCTGGGATGGCTTTCTTGGATGATCAGAGCAGGATTTTGTGAATTCAAATCCCAAGTGCAGGCCAAGCCTTCTTTGCCGAGATCTCTTCGCTTCCCTCAACTCCATTGATGACTTAGCCTATTTACCCTAGGAGACACTATGGCAACTCTTTACTTCAGCCCGCTTTTCGAGGTACAAGCTCTGCAAGCGGAGCCCAACCGGGGACGCTCTCGCTCCTTCCTGCCCACTCCTCTGCAGGTTTGGGAGAGCGGCGAAGCCTACACCGTCCAGTTGTGGGTGCCCGGTGCCAATCGGGAACGCTTCCACATCGAGGCCACGGCTCAACAGCTCTCCATCAGCGGCGAGATCCAGGTTCACGGCCCTGAAGGTGCTGAATTGCGCTACCAAGAAGTGGAGCCCCAACCTTTTCAACGCATCCTCAAGCTGGCCCGCCGCATCCAGCCGGAGAAAGTCTCGGCCACCTATCGCGACGGCATCCTCACCCTCACTCTGCCCAAAGCCGACGCAGCGCGGGTGATCAAAGTCCAAGTGGGCGCCTCAAACCCCACTACTCCGACGGAAGCCGTGACGGTGGAAAGCCAACCTGCCTAGGATCCCCAGTCTCTCCCTCTCTTTTCAGGCGAGGGGATCTAGCCGCTCCACTGCACGCGCACCTCATCTCCCACTTTGAAACCCAAGGCACGGCTGGCATTGCCTCGGTTTTGCACGATCTCCACCCAGCCGGAGCTGCCCACCAGGGCCAGCACTTCCCCAACTTCTCCCTCAGCAAAGGTGGCCACGGAGCGGACGGGGATCCCTTTGATCCAGGCGCTCCAGCTTCGACCTTCCACCCAATGTCCGGGCAGGTTGGTGATGCCGTTGCCGAAGTGGTCGATGGCCTGGACCAGGCCGCGACAGCCGTTGGTCTCCATCTGGGGTGGCGGCCACTCCCAGCGGGTTAGTTCTGCTACGTCTAGGGGATCCCCCAGCTCCGCCAAAGGGATCCCGTTGGCCAGATGAGCGGCAACCGGGGCAAAAATATCCCGCCCATGAAAGGTGCGGCTGGGAGAGGGGGTGCGCCAATAGCGGGGCCGGTTGAGTTCCACAGCAGCCAGCGCCGGAGTTTGGGCCAAAACGCCGCTGAACAGGCCATTGTCAGGGCCAACCAAAAAGCCCGTCTCGGTTTGGATGGCTACCGCCCGGCGGCTACTCCCCACCCCTGGATCCACAACGGCCAGGTGAATGGTGCCCGACGGCAGATAGGGGTAGGCCGTCATCAGGGCAAAGCGAGCCGCCGCCACATCCTGAGGCGGGATCCCATGGCTGAGGTCGATGAGTTGAGCCTGTGGGGAAAGGGTATGAATCACCCCTTTCATAATGCCCACATAGGGATCCTGCAGGCCAAAATCCGTCAACAGGCTAATAAAAGGCATACCCTTTTGAGGCTTGAGGATCCCAGTTTAAGGATCCCAAAAGATAACAGCGCTTATGGATGGGGTGGCTAGCGGGCAGCAAGAGCAGGTTGCGGGCGCTCATACACCTGCCCCAAACGCGCCAACTGCTGCACCAACAAACTCAAGAACAGGCCCACATCGGTAACAATCCCCACCGACTCCAGGGATCCCCGATCGGCCAGCTTGGTCACCACTGCCGGGTTAATGTCCACGCAGATCAGCTTGACCCCGGCAGGCGTCATGTTCCCGGCTCCAATGGAGTGCAACATGCTGGAGAGCATCAACACCATGTCGGCCCCCTGTAGCAGCCGCGCGTAATCCTGCTGGGCCTTGATCAAATCCATCTCCGTATCCGGCAGCGGCCCATCGTCACGGATGGATCCCGCCAGGGAGAAGGGCACCTGAGCGCGAATACACTCGTAGAACACCCCGCCGGTAATCACGCCCGCTTCCACCGCAGCTCGGATACTGCCATACTTGCGGATGAGGTTGATGGTTTTGAGGTGATGCTTGTGGCCGCCCTTGACCGGGGTGCCCCGCGACAGATCCACCCCCAGCGAGGTGCCGTAGAGATTCTGCTCCAAATCGTGAACGGCAATGGCATTGCCCCCCAGCAGCGCCTGCACATAGCCCTCCCGAATCAGGGTAGCCAAGTGGGATCCACCGCCCGTGTGGATGACCACCGGCCCTGCCACCACCACCGTTTTGCCGCCCCGCTCCTTGATTTGCCGCAGCTCCCAGGCAATCTGCTCCACCAGGATCTCCACCCGCCGCTCGCTGGAGACCCCCGATCCCATAAAGGTGAACTCCTGGGAAGAGCGCTCTTTGCTGGCCTGGCGCACGGTGCGGATCCCTTCCACCCCACACACCACGGCATCCCCCACCTGCAAATCTCGAATCAGGGTGCAATAGGCTGAAAACTCCGTCTTGCCATTGCAATCGGATCCCTTGACCACGATCACCCCATCCATGCGCTGCCGCTGCACCGGGATCCACTGGCCGGCCACCCGCACCTGCGTGGGATAGATGGTGGTGACATAAAAATCGTCGGGCGCTACCCCTGCTTTCTCTACCCGCTCCAGACGGGCATCTTGCTGGGTTTCTTCCGAGAGACGGGCCCCCTGCTCGATCAAGGCGCTGAGAATAGTATCCAGGGTCTCTTCGGTGGGAGCGGAAACGGCCAGTTCCACCGTGGAAGTGCTCTGCCGTTTTTCCCCAAGCTGAAACTTGAGGATCTGGAAGCTGCCGCCATTGTCGACAATGCAATCGACGGCTCTGGTGAGCAGGTCGCTGTCCACCAAGTGTCCCTGGAGGGTCACCGTCCGGCTGAGCACCGTGGCCACCGGATCGGTTTGGGGAGCCACCGTCTCGTCGAGGCGCAGCGTCAGGCACTTGGCCGCCCCACCGGCTTTCAGGAACTCCGTCAGCTCCGTCTGCACCACCGCAAATCCCCGCTCCTGTAGGGTGGCTTCCAGCTCTGGGCTGACCCGATTCACCAAGATCGTGCCGTTCACATCCACGGCATTGCAGGCAAAGTGAATGGCATCCGCCTCCTGAACCGGGATCCGCTTTTCAGGGGGCACCCGCATCTCGATCAAACGGTTGGAATAGGCATCAAAAGCCGGTGGATAGTAAAGCAAATAGCCTTCGGAGAGGGGGCAAAAGCAGGTGTCTAGGTGGTAGAACCGCTCGTCCACCAGCCGCAAAGACAACACCTCGATCCCCAGCCACTTGGCCAAGTAGGGGTGAGACTCCAACATGGAGCGAAAGCCGTAGCCCGCCCACAGCCAGCGCCCTGCCCGATCCAACAGAGCATCTCCCGCCCCCTCAAAAGCCAGGGCCGGCGGCAGCTCATAGACGGTGTAGCCCTGTTCCTCAAACCAAGCCTTGAAATGGGGCTGTTCCCCCTGCCGCTCTGGGTGATAAAAACGGCTCAGCACCACCTTGGATCCCAGGATGAGCCCAGCATTCGCCGTAAACACCATATCCGGCCATCCCGGCACCGGCTGGATTAGCTTCACCTCCGCCCGCTGCGAGAGATGCCGATAAAGAGCCTGCCACTGCTGCAGCGCCCGTTCTCGCGAAGAGCGGTGAACATTCCCCACCATCCAGGGGTTGATCACATAGTCCACCTCGTAGTGATCGGGTGGGCACATCAAATACCGAATGGCACCAGGCATAGATCTCAGAGCGCAATCTGCAGCAGGGCATCCCCTAGATTAGCAGTTGCGTGAGCAGCATCCTCAAGAATCATGAAAGAATCATTATTTGTGGGAATCTTTCGCCAGCTCTGGCTGCGGTGGGACGGGATCGGCAATGTTGGGCAACTCCAGACAGTAGCCCGCCCCATAGACGGTTTTGATGTACTGGGGGTGGCGGGGATCCGGCTCCAGCTTGGTGCGCAGGTGGCGGATGTGAACACGGATGGTCTCGATGTCGTCGTCGGGCTCGTAGCCCCACACCTCCTGCAGGATTTCGCTGGGGGAAACGGTCTGCCCATGTCGCTGCATCAGACAGTGGAGCAGGTCAAACTCCAGGTGGGTGAGCTTGATCGTTTTGCCGAACCACAACGCCTCAAAGCGCTCCGGCACCAGCGTGAGAGGGCCATAGGTGAGGATCTCCCCATGCTTGGCCGCCTGTGGGATCCGGTCTGAGCGACGCAGCAGGGCCCGCACCCGCACCAGCAGCTCCTGCACCTCAAAAGGCTTGGTCAGGTAGTCGTCGGCACCGGCATTAAAGCCCTCGATCTTGTCCTGGGTTTGGCCGAGGGCGGTGAGCATCAAAATCGGGATCTCGCTGGTGCGCTCCTCCCGCCGCAAGCGCTGACAAACGGTCAGGCCATCTACCTGGGGCAGCATCAGGTCGAGGATGATCAGATCGGGGAGAACTTGCAGAGCCAGTGCTTGTCCGCGCACCCCATCGGTGGCCTTCACAACCTCGTAGCCCGCCAACTCCAGATTGATGCGCAGGATATCCAGAATCGAAGGGTCGTCCTCAATAATGAGTATGCGAGCCATAGCCGGTTGCAGCCCAAACTGCGGATAAAACGTTTTGTTAAATGTGCTAACAAAGAGCCGAAGCTTTACGACTGGAAGTTTACTTAATTTTAGCCTCATTGCAAATCTTACTGCGAAGTTAACCCGCAGGGTTGCCCAGCCCGGAGCCGGATGCAGGGGAAACTTTTCAACCCGTTTGGGGCAAATGGGTGCGTTTTTAAGGCCTACGGCCCGCTATCGCGAACGGATCTCCCTTTGGGGGAAGTGCTCCGCACCGCTGGCGCGAACGCGGCGATGAGGCGGCGGGTGTAGTCCTGCTGCGGCTGCTGGTAGATCTGGGAGGCGGGGCCAAGCTCTTCGATGCGGCCCCGGTTCATGACCATGATGCGGTCGCTCATGAACTTGACCACGCTCAGGTCGTGGGAGATGAACAGGTAGGCCAACCCCAGTTCCTCCTGCAGATCCTTGAGCAAGTTCAGCACCTGGGCCTGCACGGAGACATCCAGGGAAGACACTGCCTCATCGCAGACGATCAGGCGGGGCTCCGAGGCCAGGGCGCGGGCAATACAGATCCGCTGCCGCTGTCCTCCGGAAAACTGGTGGGGCAGGCGATCCAGCGCTTCCGGATCCAACCCTACCCGTTCAAACAGGCGTTGGGCCCGTGCTCGTCGCTCAGCAGCATTTCTCCCAATCCCGTGCAGGGCCATTGGCTCTATGACGCTGGCTCCCACACTCATGCGCGGATCCAGTGAGGCTGCCGGATCCTGAAAGATCAGCTGAATCTCGCGGCGGAGACGACGTAAGCGTTGGGGCGGCAAGCGGAGCAGCTCCTCGCCGTCGTAGATCACCTGGCCAGAGCTGGCACGGACCAGGCGCAACAGGGTTCGCCCCAGGGTGGTTTTGCCGCAGCCGGACTCTCCCACCAGCCCCAAGGTCTCTCCGGGGTAGAGGTCAAAGCTGATCCCATCCACAGCTCGGATCTCGCCCACCTGGCGGCCAAATGGCCCTCGACGGACGGCGTAGTGGGTTCGCAGATCCCGCACCTGCAGTAGGGGGGGCTGACTGTACAGCCGGCGCAGCCGTTCTTCCTCTAAGGACTCCGTCCCGCTTACGCGAACGGCAGCCGGGATCTCCACCTGCTGCCACTGCTCCTCTGGGGATCCCCCTTTTTCCAGAAAATCCTGGACGGTGGGCAACCGCCGCAACCGCCGCTCCAACACCGGGCGACAGGCCAACAGGCCGCGGGTGTAGGGATGCTGGGGATCCCGAAAGATCTGCTCCACCGATCCCTGTTCCACAGCTTGGCCCCGGCGCATCACCACCACCTGATCTGCCAGTTCGGCCACCAAATTGAGATCGTGGGTGATGAAGAGGATGGCCATCTGCCGGTGCTGCTGCAGCTCCCAGAGCAGGCGCAGGATTTCCGCTTGCACCGTAACATCTAGAGCGGTGGTCGGCTCATCGGCAATCAACAGTTGGGGATTGGAGGCGATGGCACAGGCAATGGCCGCCCGCTGGATTTGGCCGCCGGAGAGCTGATGAGGATAGCGCTCCAGCATCTGGGGAGAAAGCTGCACCTCCTCAAACAGGCGAATGGCTTGGGCGCGGATCTCCGCCGGGCTCAGGGAGGTGTTGGCCCTCAAGGTTTCCTGTAACTGCTGGCCACAGGTGTAGAGGGGGTTGAGGGCGGTGCTCGGCTCCTGGAAAATCATGGCGATCTGGGATCCGCGATAGCGCCGCCGTTGCCGGGGATCCAACTGCAGCCAGTCCACCGTTCCGTCAGGGCCCTTGAAGAGGATTTTGCCCTCCACCCGAGCCGAGCTGGGCAGCAGATCAATCAGCGTCAGGGCGGTCATGGTTTTGCCGGATCCCGACTCCCCCACCAGGCCTAAGGTCTGGCCGATCCCGATCTGGAAAGACAGCCCGTCCACCACCGGGGATCCCGAGGGCTCGCCAGCTGCACGGCTGGGCAAGAAAACCCGCAGCCCTTGTACGGTCAGCAAGGCAGAATCGGCAGTAGAGACAGCCTCAGTCATGGCGACGAAAGTGCTCCGCACCGCTGGCGCGAACGCATTAGGGGAATTGGCAGGATTATAGACTACCGCCCCCGCCTTGGCCTCCAAAGTGCTCCGCACCGCTGACCAAAAGGCGCGGCAAGCCCCGTCCTTCAGGGCGGGGAAGGATAGCGCGAACCGTAGCCTATATCGTTGTCATCACGCATAGGTCAAGAATACGATTGAGCGGTGCAACGACTTCAAGCCTTCAAGTACGAATTGCTGCCCAACGGCCAGCAGGA